>NZ_DASWWZ010000186.1:0-4264 GCF_036405755.1 Schlesneria sp. | reverse complement strand
TTTACGGATGCCGCCTATCGGACGGCGTATTGCGAAAAGAGCCCGGCTTCGTTGGAAACCGGGCTCTCATACTGCATGCGGACTGCTATTTATTAGTAGCGTCGACCACCACCGCCGCCGCCGTAATCACTACGACCGCGGCCACCACCACCTTCTGCTTTGGGTCGAGCTTCATTAACGGTCATTGCTCGGCCGTCTTTTTCGACGCCATTCAGCGCGCCAATTGCGGCTTCTGCTTCGGACGAGTTGCTCATCTCAACGAATCCGAATCCCTTGGATCGACCTGTATCGCGATCCATGATCACTTGTGCAGACTGCACGGCACCGTGTGCCGAGAACAGCTGTTCCAACTGGCTGTCGGTAACTCCGTAGGACAAATTGCCGACGTACAGTTTCTTGCCCATGAAGGGGCCTCCTGAAAAAACCTCTAGCACTGCATCACTCGATGCAGCCACCCGCCACCGCAGCGGCGGGAAAGTTGCCGCAACTGCGCCGCAACCAAGCGCAGATCATACGCTGGTGTCTCCAGAACCACAATTCGACCAGCCTGCGATTATTGCATTTCGTATGATTATTGCCTTTGGAGTCTGCATTAAATTGGGACTCTGATCTTGACACTCGTGACGGGGCTCAGCAGGAAATGTCTCTGGAATCGAAGTAATGACGCCATTCGGATAGATTCTGTGACGCTCGCGTAAGATGATTGCACAAGCCATTTGCGTTCACACTGCGGACACCGAACCTGTTGAAACCTATGCAAGTTTTCTTCGAGCCCATCTGGTCCTGGCCACTGGTGATACTCACCAGCCTGGGACTGGTTGTACTCGTCTACGTGACTTACCAGGCCCAGCTGAAACGACTTCCGCGCCGGCAGGCTCAACTGCTGTTGACGCTGCGAATGCTCGCGGTCCTCGTCCTGACGTTTGCCATGTTCAGGCCAGCGATCCAGACTTCTGACACCGACGACAACCCCGTTCAGTTGCTCATTCTTGCTGACACCAGCCGCAGCATGAACACCTCAGACATGCCCGGGGGGACATCCCGCTTCAGCGCGGTCCGCGCTGACTTGACCCGGTACGAGCCGAAATGGAAAGAACTCGGAAACCAGGTCACGGTTCGTCAGTTCGATTTTGATCGAGGACTCGCCCCTCACAATCCCGCTGCCACAGAAGGAACCGGTGATCAGACGGCGTTCGGGGCTGTCCTGGAGGATGTAATTCGGGAGACACGCGATCACCGTTCGCTGGGCCTTCTGCTACTGACCGATGGTGCTCAACGCGCAATTCCCCCATACGACGCTGACCCGCTGACCGCTGCCCGAAAGCTGGGGGACAGCCAGGTTCCGATCTATGCCGTCGTCTATGGAACGTCCTCACTTTCGACTGCGTCACTCGATCTGGCGGTCGAAGACCTGCGAATTGATCCCATCGTCTTCGAAAAGAAACTGGTTCCCATTTCCTGCAAGGTGCGGGCGATGGGCGCCCGAGGGAAAAAAATTCGAGTTCGGGTCCTGCTCGAAGACCGCACCGGAAAGCGGATGAATGAGTCGGGCGAATTCAAACCCGCCCCCGCAACATACCAGGCTCAGACCGTCAAGGAGTTCGAGGTTCAGGGGGATGCGGAAACGCTGGCCGTCGACCTTTCGTTCGTGCCACAAACCGCCGGGGAACTGAAAGTCGCCATCCAGGTGGAGTCGGACGAGACCGAACTGCTGACTCGCAACAATCGCCGGGAAACCATTGTCTCTGTCAAAAAGGGAGGCCTGAACGTTGCGTACTTCGATCAGTTGCGCCCCGAGCAATCACGCATCCGTATGGTCAACGGAGCCGACAAAATCCAGTTGGAATTCCAGGAAGTCCGAGCGGGACGATCTGCCAGCCAGACGAAACTGGATCGATCCTGGTTCGAACCCGGCCGGTTCGATGTTTACCTGATCGGCGATGTGCGAGCGGAGTGGTTCGGCAACGAAATCCTCGAAAAACTCGCCGCGCGAGTCGAGGATGGAGCCGGGCTGCTGATGATCGGAGGGCTGCAGAATTTTGCCACCGGCGGATACGCACTTACTCCCCTCGCGGACCTCCTGCCCGTCAAAATGGATGCCGCCGACTATCGCCCGATCGGGAAACTTAACCCGAATACTCAGTATATGGGCGACGTCAAACTGGTGCCGACGGATCGGGGGTTAAAAGAGTTTGTGATGCAACTGGGAAGCAGCGACAAGAATCGATCGCTCTGGACGAACCTCCCGGCACTGGAAGGGGCAACGCGACTTCGTCCCGTGAATGACCTCGTTCGAATCTGGGCCGAGACTGCTGACAAACAACCGCTGCTGCTGGTCAACGACGTCGGCAAAGCCCGCGTCGCAGCCTTCGGTGGAGACTCGACGTGGCTTTGGTGTCTCGACGGAAAAGCCGACTTACATCAACGGTTCTGGCGGCAGATGATTCTGTGGCTGGCAAAAAAAGAAGCCGACACCGACCAGCCCGTTTGGGTGAATGTCGATCCCCGCAATTTCGCACCAGGATCAAACGCGTCCATCTTGTTTGGTGCACGAACCGCAGATGGACGGCCCGCGAAAGACACGCGTTTCGAAATTGAAGTGACCAAGCCCGACGGCCAGATCGAAAGACCCAGTCCAAGACAATTAAACGATGAGCATTCCGCTGAATTCTCGGCCACGTCGGAACCGGGTGATTACTGGGTCCGCGTCTCCGCCCGCCGATCGGGGGAATCAATCCCCGAAATGGCCTACACGCGATTCATTGTGGATGCACGCGATCTCGAACTTGACTATCCAAGCGCCGACCATGATTTTTTGAAGGAACTTGCCTCTGTTACAGGCGGGACGTCTCTCAAGCCAGAAGAGCTCGGAAGCCTCATCGAGCGACTGAAGCAAACGAAGTATGACGCTCTGACCCGAATTCAGATTACCACCCTGTGGGATAACTGGTGGCTGCTGCTGACCTTCGTGGGACTGATGAGCTGCGAATGGTTCCTGCGAAAGAAAGCCGGACTCGTTTGATGAACCAGGGACGCGGTTAGCGATTCCCTCCCGACGGTAGCACTTTCCGCCCCTCACGAAGCTCGTACCGGACAAGCTCGGCAGTGGAATGCGTCTGACGGTCAACCAGCTGATAACCCGCCTCACTTAACAGGAGATGCATCGCGGGCAGGGAATTCCGGCATAAATCCGTATCCGTCGCACAGGCGACCCAGACTGCCCGCGACTGATCGCCGTGCTGCCGAATCAGCGTCCGATAGTAATCGATTAACGGATCTCGTCCGTTCCACAGAAAGGGTAACGCATATCGCGGGTGGAACGACGGCAGGTAGAACTTGCTCACACGACAGGCCACATAGTCCATGAAGAGTGGATCATTGAAAAACTGGGGAACAAGAAATCCCTCCATCAATCCGCTTTGAACGAATACCGGTTCACCGGGCTGCCCATCTCGTTCGATGGTGAGAGCGATCTCACGCCAGTGAAATCGCTCAACCCCCGATACGCGACCTGACTGCCAAACGCGATGTGTTTCCAGACTCCATGCGGCAATCAGAAGAGCAACAGCGCCGACGGCCGCGCCGACCGGCGAATGATATCGAACGAGCAACAACGCCAGACAACACGCCCCGGGAGCAGCGAACGCCACTCGATAACGAGGATTGTTAAGACCCGGCATCCCCAGATGCGTGACCACGGCCATCATGACGAGAGGAGCCAGACCCCACACCAGCAGCACAACCAATGCGTGGCGGGAGTTAACTTCGGACGGCATTGAGGATGATCGTCCCGTGACCAGCTTCGCGATGACCAGCCCCACAACCAGCCCCACAACCAGCCCCACAACCCAGATCGGGCCAAACAATTCCCACAGGGGTGTCGGCTGTTGCCCGAATCCGAAAGCAGAATTCCACTCCGCCATCCGAATCACCGAGGGAACTAGAGGCACGCCCAAAGCCACGACGATCAGAACCCCCGCAGCCAGATGCATCAGCGGTGGGCGACTTGCCGTGGAGCCGATTCGAATCAAGCCCAATAAAACGACCAGCTGAACAGCCAAAACCGGGGCCGTGAGATAATGAGTCCACAATAGGGCACCACCAATCAGACCCCAGAGGATCGCGTAACTCCAGCGGGAAGGAGATTTCAGCCACCTGACTGTGACGAGAAAACTCACGGCCGAAAGCAGGATCATCAGCCCGTAACAGCGTCCAATTCGAACCTCGTCCATTGCCTCAGGATGCCACGCCAGGATCAGGCACG
>NZ_DASWWZ010000185.1:0-28131 GCF_036405755.1 Schlesneria sp. | reverse complement strand
CCGTCAGTATCCCCGTTCCCAACATTGAAATCCCTCACTTCCGTCACGGAAAGAAGGGCTCAGGCGGCGTGGGTCAGGGAGAGGGAGATCCAGGACAGCCGATTGGCAAAGGGGAAGACGAAGGTGATGGCCAGGGGCAGGCAGGTGAAGATCCGGGTCAGCACATCCGCGAGGCTGAGCTGACCATCGAAGAACTGGCTCAGATGCTGGGAGACGAACTGCAACTGCCCGAGATCAAACCAAAGGGGCAGAGCACCATTAAGGCCGTCAAAACCAAGTACAACAGCATTCGTCAGACCGGTCCCGACTCGCTGCGGCATTTCAAACGGACGTATAAGCGCGCCTTGCGGCGGCTGATTTCCTCAAGCGAATACAACCCGAACCGCCCTGTCGTCGTTCCGACGCGCGAGGACGAACGGTTTCGGTCGTGGACCGAGGTCCCATTACCGCATGCCAATGCCGCAGTGATCTACATCATGGACGTCTCAGGCTCCATGACCGATGACCAGAAGGAAATTGTCCGCACGGAATCTTTCTGGATCGACACCTGGCTGAAGAGTCAGTACGACGGTTTGCAGCGACGCTATGTCGTTCATGATGCCGTTGCGCATGAAGTGGATGAAGAGACCTTCTACCGTGTTCGCGAAAGTGGCGGGACACGTATTTCATCTGCCTATGCCGAATCCAAAAAAATCATCGAGCGCGACTTTCCCCCGGCAGACTGGAACATCTACATCTTTCAGTTTTCCGACGGCGATAACTGGGGCGAAGACAACACCAGTTGCCTGAAGACGATTCAGGACGACTTCCTGCCGATTTGCAACCTCTTCTGTTACGGTCAGGTCGAAAGTCCCTACGGATCGGGAGACTACATCCGCGAACTCCGCAAAGTGGCTGGCAAGTACGAGAACCTGATCCTCTCGAACATCAAAGACAAAGAAGCGATCTACGAATCGATCCGCACGTTCCTCGGCAAAGGTCGGTAACGGGGTGGACCTGTGAGCAAATCACATCCCGGCTGTGCCCCGCAGCTCGACATCGGCATCGCATGAGTTCCCGGCAGAGGGTTGCCCTCGGAGTCCGACTTTGTCCTGACGGCGACATCGATCCATTGTTCTGCGGCAGAAGCTGCCGCTTTCTTCTCCAGACTTCTGTGAAGTGACTTCTCTGATTCTGCCGATAATACAGATGCGGCTCGCAATGAGCCGAAATTCGGAGCGGAATCAGCAACCTTTGATCATGATCGCCTCTCGCCTCAATTCTGAAGCGAGCGATCTCGTTTCCCAATTTGACCTCTCTTGTTGTCGCTGACATTCACCTGATCAAATCGCCGCTCACGGAAGAGAGCTATCGCCATGGATCTTGCCTTTTGGGGTTTTCGTCACTGGCCTTTTGACCGTACCTTCTCCGCAGATCGCTTCTACGCCAGCCAGCAGCATGATGAAGCCCTCGCGCGCATGCTGTTCCTTGTCGAAGAATCGCGTCGCTGCGGCATCGTGTCGGGGCCCGGCGGGACCGGCAAAAGCTTTCTGCTGAAGTTGCTTCAGAACCGGACAGAACGGCTGGGACGGATCACAATTCGGTGCGATGCCACGGGATTGGACGGCAATCAGCTGCTCGGACAGATCGCGCAGTCCTGCCAGACAGCGGTGGACATCGACGCTCCCCCGGCACGCATCTGGAACAGCTTGCGTGCCCGCTTTGCAGCGCTGGGATTGATCCGGCAGCCAATGGTGATCCTGATCGACCATTTCGATCTGGTCGAACCGAGTTGTCAGCAGGCCGTCTGGCGACTGCATCAGCTCGCAGACGCGGTCGGGCTCAAACTGACAATCTTGCTCGCCACGCGCGAACAGCAGATTACGGGTCCCCTGCAGGAACTGGTGGAACTGCGGATCGAAATCCATGCCTGGTCACCCGCTGACACCGCGCTGTTTATCAATCGAGCCGTGCACCACGCCGGCTGCGGACAAGCCCTGTTCAGCGATGATGCCGTCAGGATGATCCATCATCTGACAAAAGGGGTCCCCTGGGCGATCTGTTGCCTCACCAGCCACTGCCTGCTTGCCGCTCGAAGTCAGGACCAGACTCACGTGACACACGAGTGCGTTGAAGCAGTGGTCGCCGAGCTTTGGCCTCAACAGATGTCTCCGACACAGCACAAGCCGGGTCTCCGTCGAGATCACCGCCATTCGATCCGCCATGCGACTTACGCGGCGCTGACCCGATAAGGACAACTCTCGACCTCGAGACCTTTTTCTACCAAACAGAGAGCCGCAGCTCCGGTAACAGAGCTGCGGCTCTCTGTTTTCGTTCCGGTTTTTTGTCCCGGGGATCGTCTGTGTCTAACGGCCCAATCGCAGAGGCAGGGGGCGTTGGCAGACTTGGCCAGTCTGGTACTCACCCCTGTAAACTTGCCTGGCACGACAGGGGCCTTGGAATCAGTCTTCGCACCTCTGGAATTGGCTCACTTCCGGGAGCAAGCGTGCCGTCTTCCCTCGCAACGACCGGAGCAGTGGATAACACGACGCAGACATCGTTATCACCGGGCGATTCGGCAATCGGTCCTGCACGACGTCGACGGCCCGCACAGGGCGGCCTCAATGACTCGGCAGGGCGTGGGAAAGTGGATTGCTCAGAGTCGACGGATCCGATTCGCCGCCACCTCGAATGGACAAGCGGGGTGTCAGCCTGCTGACACCCCGCTCAGTTTGAGAATGAACTCTCTGTCGCTCTACCACGAATGGTCGTTTCGTCGCAGAGAGATTACGGAATCACGAAGTACAACCCGGTCACGACACCCGCCTCGACGAGAGCCGCTTCGGCGTTAAGGGGAATCTGATAGTGCAACTTGGGTGCACAATCCCCGGGTCGGTACCACCCAACGGGGTACTCATGCTTGCATGGTGGAATGATGACCATCTGGTATGGCAGCAGTCCTAACTGCACTGCAGCCCGCCCGATCGATGCGAAGGGCTGGACGATTGGATGGTGCGAGTGACCGGTTCGTTCCAATGCCGGATCTTCGAAATACAAGGGGTAGTGCCAGTAGTTTGAGGCTTCCCACGCGAGTGTAATCTGCGGAAATGCACGCTCTTCAGCCGGTTTTGGAGTGAACGTGATGTTGAATTCTTTCGCCTGCTGCCGGGCGTAGTTGCGAATATCGGCGTCTTCATCACGGTCATAATGAGGATTGATCGAACCGATCAGCCGCTCAATCGGCGTCCGGGGCGAGCCCCCCCCATCCTTCGAAAGCGTGGAGGATTTGGGGCTCGGAGTCGATTCTGATCCCTCTTCGGAGGATCGCCCATCGATTTCCCGATCTTCTTCGACATCGGCTACAGCGATCCGTACTGGCAAGGGAGAATCCGCGGCTGGGCTTGGAACCAGCTTGCTCCGTTCTTCCGGAAGGGCTGCATTCGACAGCTCGGGAAGTTCCATGACTTCTTCAATGACCTCTTGCGGGCGGCCTGGCTTTACCCAGTCCGAGTTATCCGACAGAGGGACTGCCGTCAAACGGGGAATCAACTGCCCTTCGGAAGTCAGCGGTGGCACTTCTTCCGTCGTAACCGAACGGGGTGTTTCGTTGGGCAGCGGCGAAGGAATCCCACCCGCAACACCCGAGGTGTCCGCTGGGTAGGCCCGTTTGAGTCGCTGCCACCGCTCAGTCGCCGATCGCTGCTTCAGGTCTTCCAGCATGCGAGTCGACGGCCGGAGTTCATCCTCGGCGTTGATCACTTGCCCCGCAGAGGTCACCACCAACAGCCAGGACAGCAGCGTTAACTTGCCACGGGATTTGGCCGTCGTGTTCTCGGGTCGCGTCAATCTGCTCTTTAACATAAAGAAGGTTCTCCCTCACTGTCCCGTCCTGAGTGGCCGAGTTCGGCAGAAATCGGTTGTGAGTGCCCGTGTCAGCCGAGGCGGCGGTACCGTCCGTGGTTCTACTTAGGAGATACATCGGCTGTTGAGCCTGGGTAAACCGCATCTAACGCAGATTGACATCGAGCAATGGCAAAATCTGCCGATGCACTGAAAACCCTGCTGAACAGTCTGTGAAAATTTTTCAGCAGAAGAACTGCCCAATCGCCGATTCCACACCCGCCATCGAAGAACTATTAAAGATTGGCAGCATGAGCGCAATCAACACGAACAGAATGACCCCGGCCATCACGACAAGCATCAGCGGCTCCAGCAGTCGAACCACCATTTCGAGCTGGCGATTCGTCTGCCGCTCCATTTTTTCGGCGATCCCCACCAGCACCGATTCCAGATTGTTCGCTTCTTCCCCCACCGCGATCATCTCAAGCACGTCGGGTGGAAACTGGCCACATTCCGCCAGGGGCTGAGCCAGGGAACGTCCCGAGGAAACGTGATCCGCCGCCTGAGCAATCGCCGTGCTGATCACGCGATTCCCGGTCGCGTCTTTAGCGATGTGCAGGGCGGTCAGAATCGGCACGCCATTCTTGAGCAGTGTCCCCAGCACGCGGCAGAACCGTGCAACCGCCAGACTGCGGATGACCCGCCCCACACCGACGGTCTTTAACCGAAACTCGTCCAATCGCAGTCTTCCGGCGTCATTCGAAAAGTATTGCCGAATGAAGTGAAACGCCACCGCAATCACCCCCAGCATGACCAGGATGTACTTCTGAAAGAACGAACTGGCCGCCAGCAACAGGATCGTGGCTGACGGCAACGTCCCCTCGGTTCGCATGGTTTCAAATAGAGGTTCAAACTTGGGGACAAAGAAGATCAGCATGCCGACCAGGATCAATCCCCCCACCACCACCAGAAACGCCGGATAGGCCATTGCCCCGACCACCCGACCTTTTAACTCTTCCTGATGCTCGGTGAAGTCGGCGATTCGCTGGAGCGACTCTTCCATGAAGCTCCCTTCCTCACCCGCGCGCACCATGCTGATCGTCAAATCATTGAAGACCGTGGGATGCTGTCGCATGGCTTCCGCCAAACGAGTCCCGTCAGCGACCTGGTCGCGCACTTCCTGCACCACCATCTTGAGCGTCATATGACGGGTCTGCCGAACCAGCAGATCCAGCGATCGGAGCAACGGAACGCCCGCTCGCAGCAGGTCGGCAAGTTGAGTGTAAAAGACGGTCAGAATGCGCGCGGGGACTCGCTTTCGCTTATTCGCCTGATGGGCCCGCGCCGCCTCGGCCAGAGTAATCGAAACCGGAAACAGATTCTTCGCCGCCAGCGATCCCAGCGCCTCGCGCTCTGATGCGGCAGAAAGTGTCCCTACGACCTGAGCCCCTGAAAGTTCGCGGGCGATATAGCGAAATTCTGCCATGGAATGACGACTTCTTTAAAACGCGGTCGATTCTCGAGATCCCTGGCATCGACTGCCGAACGTCAATAGACCAACAGCCGAGTTGTCCCGCAAGATCGAAATGCGGCGGCAACGGCGAGTCGCCACGAGAATTCGATCCCCTTCATCTGCGATTCAGTTTGGAACCGCAATCCAGCGTCAAAACACCTCCTGCAAGACGATGAGTCGTCCACACCGGGAGCCATTCTGGCCCGTGTTTCTTTAACCGCCTGGGTAGCACTCACGACAAGGCCTTCTCGAATTCGGTTGCGGGTTCGATCGCTGCTGTTCCGGCGGCTGATACGCCTTCCCGTGAGATCTTGGTGAGCAGGATCTCCTGCGATGCAGGACTGCTCAGGCCCTCAGAGCGGGGCGAGAAGCGCCGTCCCAGAGATATCCAAGAAATTGAGGAAACGGGGCGTGGATCACACCCTGGTGAAGAGCAATCGAGGCTCCGTCACTCGCGGCCCTGGAGTTTGCGGGATCCACTGGAACCACCCGCATTCGGCCCCGGAATGGCGCGGTGCGAAAGTACTGGCCTACGAGTTTCCCCGCCTTCCCCTCAGCCGTCCCATGCAGACTTACAGAGGTGGGGCATCGCCCAGACAGCGGGCTATCGTGTGAACGAGAGCCCGCTGCTTGAGCGTCAGTCGATTCTTACAGGTCTTTCCCGTGTGTAGCGAGGTATTCAGCGACTCCGCTGGTGGAAGCCTTCATACCGGGTTTCCCCTTGCTCCAGCCCGCCGGGCAGACTTCGCCATGCTGTTCGGTGAACTGCAGCGCGTCGATCATGCGCAGCATCTCATCGACGTTTCGTCCGAGCGGCAGATCGTTCACGACCTGGTGACGGACGACACCCTGCTGGTCGATCAGGAACGAGCCGCGGAAGGCAACACCGGCATCGCAGAACTCGACATCATAAGCACGGCAGATTTCGTGCTTGATGTCCGCAATCAGCGGATACTGAACCTGACCAATACCACCGTCATTGACGGGGGTGTTCTTCCACGCGAGGTGTGTGAACTGAGAATCGATCGACACCCCGATGACTTCGACACCACGCTGCTTGAACTCGTTGAGTCGGTGATCAAACGCGATCAGTTCCGAAGGGCAGACGAAGGTGAAATCGAGCGGGTAGAAGAAAATGACCGCGTACTTTCCCTTGATCTCTTTGGACAGGGAGTAGTCACGGATTTCGTTGTTACCCATCACTGCGGTGGCAGTGAAATCTGGAGCTGGTTTACCGACGAGAACGGCCACAAGAAATTCCTTTAAGGCGGGGTTAATGAGAAGCGCGCAACCACCAAAAGCAGGCAGCACGCAGTAAAAGCAGGACATGGGAGCGTAGCGACCTGACCAGTTCCCGGCAAATCACCATAGCGTTCCTGCACTGATTCCGTTTGAGTCACGGACAGCGAGAAGATTCGGTTTTCCACAGAACCAGCTACCCCTGTCAGATCAAACCTCCCTCTAAAGGACACGAGCCTACGGGGTGGGATACCAGAAAACAGGGACGAAGCACCGACTGAACATCGACTTTGCTGCACGCAACCCGCGAAAGCAGTCGGAGTGACGGTCCTGTCCTCGCCAACAGACGCATCCGGCCGCGAGGAAACCCCACGCGAATCAAACGCTCTCCACTCCCAAAATTGCGGCTACCCCACTTTAGACGGATCCCAGATTGAGCCAGTTGACGATCCCACTGAATCGTCAACTTTCGAGCAAGCACGTAACTCAAGGATTGCTGGAAGAACGGCCCTTCGCGCGGGAGCTACCGATCGGCTTTTTCGAGTTCGAATTCGTTTTGCCGCTGCCGACTTTTCCCACCAGTTGAGCGAGCGCTCGATCGACCACTTCGGGATCGGGAGCCCCATTGAACTGATACCGGATGATTCCCTGATGATCGATCAAAATAATCATGGGAAAACCCGAGAGTTGCCATTCAGTGGCGATGGGGCCGCCTTCACCATCCGCCCAGCATTTCCAAGTGACTTTCTTCTCTTCGATCAACTTCTGCAGCACACCGTCCCGGTCGCAGTTGACGCCGAGCAGAATATACGGCCTGTCTCGCTGCTTCTCGACCATGATCCGTTCCAGAGGGTACATCTTGGTGCAATGAGGACACCAGTCTGCGAAGAAGTCGAGCATCACGACCTTGCCCCGGTAGTCACTCAGTTTGAACTCGTTCCCCTCGGCATCCCTCCCGATGATTTCCGGGGCTTCAGCGCCGATCGACAGATGCAATTCTGCGAACAGCATTCGTTGAGCGTCTTCAACGATCGGAACGTCACGAATCATGACCTCGCTGAATTCATTCACGATTCGCTCCAGCAATCGAACTCCTTCTTTCTTAGGAGCACTCTTGTCAGAGGCAATCAGAGATTTCGCGAGGAACAGGCAGGCGATTCCTTGAACGTCTTTGTCCGTACTTCGGTTGATCACTTCAGAAAGAAATGCTTTCGTCGAGGCCAGCTCAAACGTCCCTGCCAGTACCACCGCCGTGACAATCGACTTTTCATCGAGGTGATCTCGCAGGAGTTGCGTCGTCACCTGCTGCATGGGCGACGTGGCCGTGGACTCAGGGAAGTATTGCCGCAGCATTGCCAGCGACAGTACGAGAGCTTGATAAGCAGCAGGTGTTTTCGGGTTTTCACTGGCAATCTTGATAAGTCTCGGAACATCTCGGCGCGCGGGGTTATTCGAGGTGATAATCTTCTGCACCTCTTCCGCGGTCTGAGCCGTCTTCAGTCGAACCTCAAACTCTTCGAAGCTGCGCTGATATTCATCTTGGATGACTTTGACTTTGGGATCGAGATCTCCCAAACTGAAAACAGTGTCATCAGCTCGACCCTGCCGATTTACTTCCGCAAGACTCAGAACAGAATCTTTGACCTGCGAAGTCAGTTCGATCAGGTGCTGAATCGCCAGCGCGAATCCGAAATCAACGTCCCTCGTGATCCACGAATTAATGCCGATGACTTTGCCCGAACGAGAAAGCAAAGGGCCGCCACTGTTTCCCGAGAAGATTGTCGCACTGGTCTGAATCCAAATCTGGTCGTCAGGACACTCCATTTGACGACGTAGATCTGCGGGCAGATCTGACGTCTTGTGAATGGCACTGACAATCCCTTCTGTTGCAGTAAACCGAAGACCTCTGGGATGTCCCATCGCTACGACTGACGCCCCCTGCTGAACGTCCAGGCTCGGAGCTAATTCCAGAGGAACCGCGTCGGGGGGGACTGATTCCAGTTGAACAATGGCGATATCCCGCTTTGAATCGAAAGCGCGATACCCCGAGACAGGTACCCGCACACCATCGCGGAACTCGGCTTCGGCTGTCGCCCCTTCTTTCATGACGTGAAAGTTGGTCGCGACCAAGCCGTCCCGACTGATCAGAAATCCGCTTCCCAGTCCGAGATTTTGACCATTATTATCTTTGATACGCAGCAGGACCAAACCCCGCCCGGCACGATCCGTTAGAACGCTCAGATCGAGATTTCCGGCTGGCGCCACTCCGTTGGCCAGTGGTGAAGTGACGACCGCATTGATGGCTTCCGGGGACGCCCCCCCACTGAGGGGAGGTGCCGTACCCGCGACCGCGTGCTGAACTCCCGTCGGCGCGGATCCAACGCCAGGTCCTGCTGAATGGGTACCACCCGGAACGAGTTGGGGCTGGTTCATTGCCCCAGTAGTCGTTGCGGCGCCCAGCGACGGCCCCGAATTGTTTGTCATTTGGGCAGCACCTGCCGGTGCTGCCCTCACGCCGGCGGGAACAGGTGGCACAATGGCAGTTACCTGACCAGGATT
The DNA here is from genome assembly GCF_036405755.1 of Schlesneria sp. Lineage (NCBI taxonomy): Bacteria > Pseudomonadati > Planctomycetota > Planctomycetia > Planctomycetales > Planctomycetaceae > Schlesneria > Schlesneria sp. The sequence continues at coordinate 19,001 of NZ_DASWWZ010000185.1, read as the reverse complement.
CACAGTTCCCGCGTCTCCTCCGCGACGGGTCGTCCAGTAAATACCACCCACAATCAGGAGTCCTGCAATCGCTGCCGCACCGACGATTGCTGGCAGATGATTGCTGGATTGCTTGTTCGGTTTCTTTCCCCGCCGCGCCGACTTTGACGGGAGTCGATGTGCGCTGCGTGAGGACTTGCGGCGTGGCTGTTCTTCGAAATCACTCAACTCCTGATCATCGAGTGCGAAATCCTCACCCTCTGCAAACTCAGGCTGCGGAACCTTCACCGTGGCACCACAACGGGGGCATTTGACGGACCGGCCGTAGTGCTTTTCTCCGACTCGCAGGGACGTATCACATTCAGTACAGCGAATTTTTGTCGTCATAACAGATGGTTCGTAGGGAAAAGGTGGCCGCCAGTGTGCACGCTTTGGCCCGCTATCAATCTCGGATTGCGGGAAATTCAGCCCCGACGACTGATTTATTTTGCAACACAAGAACTTAACAAATATCCCGCTGAGGCACCCACGTCAAGCCTCGGCTTCGAGCCCCTCCCAGGCGCTAAACCGACCGCCAAGGATATGATTTCGGGATGGAGTGAGCGACTTCCTTCGCCTGAAAATTCTTGGATCAGAGAGTTCAGACCGGCAGAAAACCAAAAAATCAGGGACAATGCAGAGGAGACATGGCGATGACGAATCGCGTCCACTAGATTCAAGGTTGCGACAGTGGTAGCCCACCGCATCGATGACTGTTTGAACTGACGATTCGTTTTCGACCCAAGGACCATAGAGTGTCTGCGATCTCGCACCAGACCATTTTGTTTCTCTGCACAGGGAATTATTACCGCAGCCGGTTTGCCGAGATTTACTTCAACTGGCATGCGGCTCAGAACAATCTGGCCTGGCGTGCGGAGTCTCGCGGACTTGCCCTCGATTCCGCCAACCTGGGTCACATGTCGCGACACACCATCGGACATCTTGGCCGTCTCGAAATTCCTTTTACTCAGTATGAGAGGCTCCCGCAGGACCTGACAGTCCAGGACCTCGAGGCCGCTCATCACGTCGTCGCAGTGAAAGAGACAGAGCACCGTCCCCTCATGACAGCCCGCTTCCCCGACTGGTTGCACAAAGTCGAATTCTGGCAAGTCCACGACATCGACTGTGCGTCACCCGAAGAAGCGCTCCCTCACCTTGAGAAGGAAGTGACCAGGCTCCTCGGCCGCCTCTCGGCAGCTAATAAATGAGGCTTCAGGCTCTCGTGGGGTTGTCAAACGAGACATTCCGATCAACAGACCCGACGATTCTGGTCCATCAACTGAACGACATGTCGCTCTTGAGCAGCGGCTTTACAGATTGAATGACCTGAGGACCTGCTGATCTAGCGGCTGCGCCAGAGGATGTCGTCGGAGATGGCGAGTTTTCTTTGGGTTTCGGCGATGTCGTCGCGGAAGCGTCTGGCGTCGAGAGGGTAGCCCTGGGTTGGCTTCAGGCCGGTCTGGTGGTTTGACCAGAAGGAATTGAAGCGGGCCATCGCCAGTTCGCGGACGTACTTGGCGGTCATTGAGGCCAGGGCCACCGGTCCGTGTTCCTCAGCGCGGGGCTGGAATCGAAGCAGCGATTTTCCCACTCGGTAATCACTCCGTTCTTCCCCCTCGGCCAGTCGGAAGATCATGTCTCCATCCAGCACTTCGGACAGTAACTGGTCGTAACGATTCCGGCCCCCGTGCTTGTCGCCGACAATGAAGGTCTCGGTCTCGTCCGGACTCCAGACTGAGCGTAACAACTGAAACGCAACGCGTGAGACGACCAGCGATTTGTTGTCGTATAGCCGCAGCAGCCGGTTAAAGTCGTGCGCTTCAACGATCGCCACCTTGATGGCGACCAGGCGAACTCCCTTGCGCTCACAGCAGGTCCGCCATTTGCCACTCACCTCCAGATCGTGCTGCTCAAACGGGAGTTGCTGGGGGAGATGACAGTACCACGGGACGGTTGAAGAGGCGGGAGGAATAAGGGGGCAGGGGGTGCTGAGCGCCTCGCACAGAGCTTCGAAGGAATCCGGTTCATGACCGATCATCTTCAGGGCGGCCAATACCCCGCGTTCCAGCGCCGCAAATCCTCGCTTCGGCTGAAACACTTGTTTCGAATCGGCGACGTGCAGCCGTGCATCTCCCGCTTCGGGAGCGTTCGTCAGAACCGACTTGAATGTCTTCCAGAAATCAAATTCCGTGGGGGAGCCAGGAACGTCCCAGACGGTCACCGCGACGACGAAAGGCCCCAGGTTAGGACCGAGCCCCGCCTCGTCCATGCCAATCAGGCGAGCCATGGGTTCATCCTTGAGACAGCTTCGAAAAAAACAACCACTTGATACGAACTCTCAACGGGGCCAAATCGCAGATCCGCATCTGGCCCAAGTCACATGCCCCCAAGCCACGTCACCGGCGACCATGCGGAACTCTGATCCGACGCTTCCTCGTCCCGTGACGCTGCGGCCAGGATCTCTTTGGGACGAGGAAACTCCTTCGGGGCATTAACTGGACGGGCACCGGCAATCGCAAAGACACACAGGAGATACGCGGGATGACAGGAAGAGGTCTCAGCTGATTCCCACTCTCCTGCGCCGATGCTGTGTGTCTGTGTTTAGCATCTTACCTGCGGACCCTTCAACTCTGCAGTCCACTCAAGCGCCCCATCAAGGAAGAGGCACAAATTTGACACAGACGGGGATGCCGACCTCGATGGCTGCCCCGGTGGGGGACAGCTTCCCCGTCGCGGCATCAATTTTCAGGACGGTGACATTGTTGGTGTCCTGATTCGCGGCCAGCACGTAGCTTCCCGTGGGATCGATGTTGAAATTGCGCGGCGTCTTGCCACCGGTGGATTGATGCCCCAGAGCCGTCAGTCGGCCGGTCGCGGGATCGCACTGATAGATCGCCAGGCTGTTGTGACCGCGGTTGGAAACATACACGAATTTTCCGGACGGATGCACGACGGTCTCGGCGGTCGAGTTTCCCGGGGTCGGTCCCGGGATCGTGGACAGAGTGTGAACCTCTGTCAGCGATCCTTTGGCGGGGTCGTACGCAAACGAGGTAATGGTCGAAGTCATTTCATTGTTCACGAAGGCATACTTGCCGCTGGGATGAAAGGCAAAGTGGCGAGGCCCGCTTCCGGGTGCGACCACACCGGCGGGAGGATCGTTTGCCGTCAGCAGACCTTTGCTGCCGTCAAAGCGGTAGACCAGGACCTTATCCAGGCCCAGGTCCGCCGCGAACGCGAACTTGTTCGCAGGATCGAGGTTGATCGAATGAGCGTGAGGACCTTCCTGTCGCTGCTTGTCGACGCTGGAACCCTGATGCTGAATCGTGGAGGACGCGGGTGAAAGCTTTCCATCAGCCAGAATCGGCAGGACGGAAACACTCCCTCCGCCGTAGTTGGCGACGAGGACGTTCTTCCCCTGGGCGTCGGTCACCAGATGACACGGCCCCCCACCTCCCGAGGATTGCTGGTTCAGCAGCTTTAAACGTCCGGTGGCGGAATCGATCTCAAACGCACTGACACCACCCTGTTTCTTGCCTTCGAAGTCGGCGATCTCGCTGACGGCGTACAAGTATTTGCGACTGGGGTGAATCGCCAGAAACGACGCGTTCTTCACTTCGGCCGCCAGTTCGGGTGCAGACAGTTTGCCCGTCGCGGCATCGAAGGTACTGACATAAATCCCCTTGCTGAGTTCACCCGAATACGTGCCGAAGTAAACACGAAATTTCTCGGGATCGGCAGAATTGGCCACCGTGGTCATACCCAGAACTGTTGTCATGACGATCAGCCACTTTGAAATTAGACAATTCATGAGACACTTACCTGATAAGGAATCGGTTCCTGGGAAAGAGACGGGGCCAGAGAGAGTTTGAGGTGATGAAGTTTCTGCCAAGCGGACGATTCTCCCTTGGAGGAGGGGAGGCATTTGCTGCTGTTCCTGCACTTCAAAGGGGCCTGCCGCAGACAATTCAGACAATAGAACGCGCGGGGCCAAGCGCCAAGCAATCGGACCAATGGACTATCTCCATCGCGCCTCGGGCAGGGGGATCAGCCAGAATGAGATACGAAACGGCCCCCCCCACCCCGTCACGGTGCGAACTTGGCCGCGAACAGAAAACAGGGGAGAGTCGATGGAACGGACTTCGTTTGACCGGTTTCGGATTACAATGAGTAATGATTAGGTCATCACGTCGCGGAACTTGCCCACGCAAGCGGGCTGAATCTGCGATGTGAGTATCTGCTGCGTGAGACGAGGTGACTCACCAGCAATAACCTTTCACCCCGCAAAAACTTTCACAGGGGCCGAGTGTGGGGGAGGCGGGACGGGACGCGGCGGAGTGGGTTCCGGCTGATGGAACCGCTCAAGCGTTGCGCAGAAAAAGATGAGGTGGCGAATGTTCAGGCGAAGCTGGATCGGCGGATTGGCAATACTGGTCGGCAGTGCTGCCTTTGGAGCATCGATGGACGGAGCCGAGATCCGACTCAAGAATGGGACGACTCTCCGAGGACAGTTTCTGGTGATGAGTTCGCTCGGGGGTCGCGCGGTCGGAGAGGAAGCGCTTCGCCCCAGCGAAGAAGAGTTGAAACGAGAGAAAGACCGGGGCCCGACGCCACACAACATTGGCAGAATCGATAACGGCTGGCAGCGGATCTATTTTCCCCTGCTGCAACGAGATGTTTCCAGCGGAGGACAAGCGGCAGGACTGGCTTCGCAGAACCCTGTGGCCATTCCAATGCCCCCGCCGAGAAGGTCAGATCAGGGGCTGGTGGTTTCGACGTTTGGCTCGATCGCCGACGTAACGCCATTTGATGAATACGGGCGGCGTCGGCTGAAGATCGTCACTCCTAAAAAAATGATGGATGTATTCCAGTCCATCACCGAAGTTCATCCCGATCATGTGCTGGTTGAGAGTACGAACTGCAACTGGAAGCTTGGACTTCCACTCAAAACCATTCCCATCGAAACGCTGGAACCGATGCTGAAGATGCAGGTGAAGCGAGACGATGCGGTCGCACGATTCGCGCTCGTCCGATTCTATTCTCAGGCGGAACACTATCCCCAGGCATTCGCGGAACTGGACGCCATTGAAAAGGACCTACCCGAGCGAAAAGAGCTGGTCGACAAATCGCGTGAAGAGTTGATGAATTACTTCGGTGACCGAATTCTCCGCCGCCTCGAACGTCGTAAACGGGCGGGTCAGTTTGAACTGGCGGAAGCCTTTGCCAGAAAGCTGCTGAGCCAACCGCTGACGGGAACCGTTATGCAGAAGGTCAGACAGACCATCCAGGAGCATGACCAGGCTCGTCGTACGATCGATCAGGCCAAGCTGTTACTCAGCGAATGGCAAGCGAAACTCAACGACGAAGAAACAGCGGAAAAACTTCAACCGCTCCGATCCGAAATCAACGAACAACTCAGCATGGGAACGCTTCCCCGCCTGGATGCTTTTCTGAAGGCCGAGAACGACAAGCAATATGATCCCTCGCAGCGTCTGGGGCTGGCCTACTCAGGCTGGGTCCTGGGATCGGCAAATGCCACTCCAGACCTCTCTCAGACGCTACGGATCTGGGAAGCACGTAATATTGCGATCGACGCTCTGCGCAGTGACGACATCGGCATACAGGCGGATAAGATTGATCAACTGAAGAAGCTCGAAAGCGTCAGCCCTCAAACGGTGCTGAAACTGGTCGCGCAGCTTCCCCCGATTCTGGATGCCAGTGAGATCCGGCCAGGCGCGATTCATCAGGTCACCACAACGGGAATTGAAGGCCGCAGCTACGCGGTCGCTCTTCCCGCTGAATACTCACCCCTTCACACCTATCCACTGCTGATCGTACTGAGAGCTCGTAATCGCACGATTGAACAGGCGGTTGAGGCTTGGACGGGGGACTTGCAGGATCCTGATCTGGGGAGCCAGCGGGGTTACATCGTCATTGCCCCGGACTACGCCGATCCCAATCAGGATGAGTACACGTATGGAACGCCCGCCCATCAATATGTACTGGACTGTCTCGTCGATGCCAGAAAACGATTCGCCGTCGACAGTGACCGTGTCTTTCTGACAGGCCATGGCATGGGAGGCGATGCGGCGTTTGATATCGGCCTGTCCCATCCCGATGAATTCGCCGGAGTTCTGCCGATTGGGGGGAACGCCGTCAATTACTGCGTCTATAACTGGCAGAACGGCAGTCATACGGCCTGGTACGTTGTCGGAAAAGGTTACGACTCAAAAGACAACCGTGACCCCTCCAGTAACCTGGTCTTCGACAATATGCTGATCCGTGGATCTCGTTTTGATTTCATGCTCGTCGAATATCTGGGCCGAAATGGCGAAAACCTGTTTGACGAATGCAGCAAACTGTTCGACTGGATGGACACCCACGTTCGTCGCCCCATGCCGAAAGAATTTGAAGTTCGTACGCTGCGAAAAGGGGATAATCGATTCTTCTGGGTGACAGCCAACGGACTGGCGCGCGACTACATCCTTCCCGCTCCTCCCGGGGCCGCTCAACGGGTGATCCCCATGGAAGTCGATGCACGGATTACGCCGGGTAACACACTGATCGTCAAATCGGCAGCGGCCGGGTTCACCGTCCGACTCTCACCCGAATTGATTGACTTCGATAAGAAAGTCGTCATGAAGCTCGGGAATCAGTCGAAGAGCGAGAACATTTTTCTGAAGCCGGATGCGGGAGTCGTCATTGAAGAACTTCGTCAGCGCGGTGATCGGAACCGGCTCCCACTCGCCGTGATCACACGGTAGGGTTCAGGCCCCTTTCGTCGACGTTTCAGGGTCGGGCGTTCGCATTTCAAAATTGGCCAACTGGCCCCGGGGGTATCAGGTTGTTACCCCCCGGTCATTTTTGAAATGGGGAACACCCGACCCTTTCTTTTTTGCCCTCGCCCTTTACCCCCATTCACCACAGGCCCTCCTTATCCTTTCCTCACTTCTGTCTCAGGTGAAAAATCTGCCGCTCCAGGGCGGGATAGTTTCTCCAGTTTGAAGCGCAACGAGGACGTCTCCTAAGCCAACCTTAATTTGGAGCATCTGGCGAGGCTTTGACTTCAAGCGAATGTCAAAGCTTGTCGATTATGACGATTAAATGACCATGCGCAACTGTGCTCAAGCGGGGCCAAAAAGTTCAGGATGACGATGCCGCAAAACTTTCCCGGGACACGGGGGGGGGGAGCGGAGACGAGCACACTCGCGACTGGTCATCGATTGTGGCTGCGATTGAATAGTTTACATCGGCGATAAAACTACATGAATACCCACGATTCCGATTCATCAGTGAACGGTCGCGCGGATCTGCGAGCTGTCAGCAGCGGTCGCTCCTCGTTCCGGCACACCTGCAACGGGCTGGCCCTGGCCTCGGGTCTTTCGCTGCTGGCATGGCTGGTGGGTCTACCTGCAATGCTTTCAACGCCGATGATTTCGGCTGCGACGAAACCGAAGCCAGGTGAACCGGCGGTTGTTGCGGAGACGACTGAGAAGAAAATCAGGCTGAACTACTATTCAGCCTCGTGGGCAAAAGTCTTCCAGGACCTTGCAGCCACGGGCGACATGGAGATCATCGCCGATCAGCTTCCCCGTGGTCGGTACTCACGTCTGGATCGCAACGAGTACACACGCAAAGACGCATTGCGCATCGTCAATAAGGAGATTGAACCACAGGGACTGCGGTTGATTGAAAAGGGGCAGTTCCTGATCCTGCTTGAGATCGCGACCACCCGACCGCAGTATCCTCCCGCCGTTCTTCCCGCACGCGGTTCTGACAAACATCAGGATGCGAACGTCTCGTCGGACGATTCCAAAGAAGACTTGGTCGTGAAGCAAGGGAGTTTTCGTGTCGATTCGATGACCGCTCCTCGTGAGAACACGGCGAACGAAGAGATCATCGTCCATAAGTCCATCCGCTACACCGGTCGCGACGGCAAGCCACTTCCGATGGAAGCCGAACCTGCCTCTGCGAAGGAAAAAGAAACCGCCGCGAAAAAGACGCCTGCCAAACGAGTCGTTCGTCAAACCGCACATGAAGAGCCGGTGGGCGAGACCGAAGACCTCGAAGAAGAGGCTCAGCCTGCTCGCAACCGGCAGCCACACCCCTTCGAATCCAAGGTTCCAACGGGACTTCAAAACGTCGGCGCACCAGCTCCCGCTGTGGTCTTCAAAACACGCCACACCAGCGCGGTCGACTTGTCGAAGCGCGTTTACCGAGCGATGAAATCGTCGGCCGAACTGATTGATTCCGGTCGCAATGGACTTCCCGCTTTTCGCGTCGCCAGCAAACCAGGTAAGGGGAGCAACGATTCATCGGCTTCCCAGAAGGATCCCATCGAACCCGTCCACTTCATGATTTCGATTGATGAGGCTCACGACGAACTGCTCATCGATGGCAATGCCCGCAATGTGGAAGCCGTGATCAAGCTGCTCAAGGCCCTCGATCAACCGGCGGACGGGAAAACGACGACGACTATCAAGGCGAGTACTCAGTACGTTTGTGGAATCGCAGAACAGCTGCCTGCGGAGATCGAGCGAATTCGCAAGGTCCGACATACGGATGCGCAATCGCGTCTGGCCCAGGCGGATGACGATTCACAGAATCCCCCCGATCCCGAATCAGACGACATGCAGATGATCCCGGTCACTCCGAACGAGGATGCGGAGGGGACACTGACCGGCATCCTGGGGAATTTCAAAGGTCAGGTTAATATTCAGGTCATCGAAGACCTGAATGTCATTTTGATCGAAGGAAACGACAAGGATATCGCCCAGGTCGAACAGGTCATCAAGCAGATTGAGCAACTGGCGGTGGCAACCGCTCCGCGGGTTGAGCTGCTGCATTTGAAGCACGTCGACTCGGAATCTCTGGCGGAACTGCTGACCGCTGTTTACGACAAGCTGACGAAGTTCCCGGGGAAGGGGACGCAATCACGCGAAAGTGTCGCGATCATTCCCGTCACGAAACCAAACTCGTTACTGATTGTCGCTCCCGCGGCGGATCTGGAAAACATCCTCGGCCTGGCCGAAGAACTCGACCAGCCGGTCGATCCCGAAACCGAATTTCAGGTCTTCTCGCTCAAGGCTGCAATCGCGTCCGAGATCGAGGTCTTGATCACCGAGTTCTACAAGGACCGAACGTCACTGGGTGCCAAGGTCATGGTGATCGCCGACCCTCGATCCAACTCGTTGATCGTGCGGGCCCGTGCACGAGATCTGGACGAAATCCAGTCTCTGATCCGCAGACTGGATCGTGAGGGTGGCGAAGCGGTCAGCCTGGTCCGAATCTTTCCGCTGAAGAATGCTGTCGCGGCGGAACTCGCTGCCGTGATCAACTCGGCCATTCAGTCCGTGATTTCTCCACCGACCCAATCAGGTGGGGGCGGAGGTGGATTTGGACAGCAGCAGGGACTGGGCAGTGGGCAGGTCGAAGAACAGTTCAAGAGCGTCAAGTCGGCTGTCCTGCAGTTCCTTTCTGTCGACAAGAACGGCTCACGTGAAGTGCAGTCTGGTGTGTTGTCGGAAATTCGTGTCACGCCAGAAGCACACTCAAACTCGCTGATTGTCACCGCGTCCGAAAAAAGTATGGACCTCATCGAGGCCCTGATTTCGAACCTCGACCGCCCGACGAACACGGTTTCCGAGATCAAGGTGTTCACGCTGGAAAATGCTGATGCCCAGCAGATGGTCCAGCAGTTAAACGCTCTGTTTAACAGTCAGCAGCAGGGACTGGGTGGCAACCAGCGTCCCCAGTTGGGAATGAACCTCGCCAATGCCGACGACGCCAGCAGCAGCCTGGTGCCGCTCAAGTTCTCGGTCGATACGCGCACCAACAGTGTGATCGCAGTTGGAAGTGGCGATGCGCTGCGGGTGGTGGAAGCCATCATGCTCCGTCTGGATGAAAGCGACCTGCGAGCCCGTAAGAACACGGTTGTCCGTTTGAATAACAGCCCCGCGGCCCAAATCGCCCAGGCGGTTACGCTGTTCTTTCAGCAGCAACGAGACCTCGCGATGGCTGATCCCAACCTGATCAGCAACGTCGAACAACTGGAACGCGAAGTCATTGTCATCCCCGACACGATCTCGAACAGCCTGCTGGTCAGTTCGACTCCGCGTTACTTCCCCGACATTCTGGCCATGATCCGCAAGCTGGACGCGGTTCCCAAACAGGTCGTGATCCAAGCGTTGATTGTTGAAGTCCAACTCAACAACACCGACGAGTTCGGAATCGAACTCGGTCTGCAAAGCCCCGTGCTGTTTCAGCGCAGTGTGCTGGATGATCCAGTCGTGCTGACGACCACCACCACGGCTGTCACCGGTTTACAGACGACGACTCAGTCGATTTTGTCACAAACGGGTTCCCCCGGCTTTAACTTCAACAACCCGGGCCTTCCGCTGGGGAATAATATCTCCTCCAGCCCCGGCGTTGTCGGCGGACAAAGTCTCAGCAACTTCTCACTGGGCCGCACCAACAACCAGCTTGGGTACGGTGGCCTGGTTCTTTCCGCCGGCTCGGAAGCGGTCAACGTCCTGCTACGGGCACTGGCAGCCAATCGCAAGCTGACGATCCTCAGCCGACCTCAGATTCGAGCACTCGACAGCCAGTTGGCCGAAGTGTTCGTAGGACAGACCATCCCGACCGTGACAGCCTTTAACACGAATGCAACGACCGGCGTTCTCTCTCCGATCCTCACTCAGCGCGAAACAGGGATCGGGATGCAGGTGACGCCACGTATCAATGACGACGGCAATGTGGTCATTCAGATGTACGCCTACCGCAGCCAGTTGAGCCAGGAAATCGTCACAGTGACGACTGACTCTCGTGGTCAGGCCGTGGGCCAGCGAATCACCGACCTCAGTAATGTCCGTTCGACCGTGCTGGTTCCTTCCAACAGCACCATCGTGATCGGGGGGATGATCAGTTCCCGCGACGAATCGTTTACTCGAAAGGCCCCGCTGCTGGGGGATCTTCCTGTCGTCGGAAGCCTGTTCCGATTTGACTCGCGAACATCGATCCGAACCGAATTGCTGATCTTCCTGACGCCGCGAATTATCAGCGGAATCGAAGAAGAAGAATGTCTCAAGGAAATCGAAATGGGACGCATTCACTTTATCGAAAGCGAAGCAGAAGAAGCTCACGGACCACTCCGGGCGATTGCTGCTCCTGAAGAATTCCACATCGAAGAAGAGAACCTGCCATGGGTACAGCGTCCGATCGTCTCTTCACCCGAGAATGTTGCCCCCACCGACGTCCCGCCCGCTCCTGGTACCCAGAGATACATGATGGTTCCATCCAGGACTCCTGAAAATTATCCGCCGCCGCCATCCGGCACGTCTCCCTCGTCGACCGTTCCCCCCGTCCCTTCCGCAGGAGACAGTTCCGGCGTCCCTCCGGCTCCCGGTGTCCCTCCCGCGCCACCACTACCCGACTCGGAACTGGGAAGGTTGAACTCTTCGCGGTTGCGGGCGACGGAGGAAGATCTGTCCGAGAGCACGGTTACCAAAGCGAGCTACCAGGCTCCCGCAGCGCCGAAGAAGAAATCCTTCTTCCCGAAGCGGGCTTCCAAGCCGACCAAGTAAAGCCAACCCAATTGCGATGACAGTAAATTCGCCCGGAGTTTGAAGTTCATGACTCGCTTACCACGAATCATCTCGCGACTGGTTTGTCTTGGTGTGATGCTCGGCCAGATCGCTGGCTGTGCCACTTTCCATATCCCTTTCTCCAAGAAGATACCCAAGGCCTCGGCGTCAGACCCGGTCGTGCAGATTTTGTGTCTGTGGCAGCAGGCTGAGGGTCGCGACCCCGATGGGTACCCCTGCAAGGGCTTCTCGGGACAGATCCTGTTTCTGTCGAGTAAAGCGGCAACCCCCGTGCAGTGCGAAGGGGACGTCCGCATCTACCTGTTTGATGATCTGGGGACGGCCGAAGAACAGACCAAGCCGCTACGGCAATTTGATTTCGATAGTGGATCCTGGAAAATCCATCTGACGGAAACGTCGCTCGGACCGACTTACAGCGTCTTCGTGCCGTATGTACGGCGCGGGGTGAAAGACGCGAACTGTGCACTTCGCGTTCGCCTGAAGCCGAGTTATGGACAGTTCGTCTTCTCAGACCTCTCAAACATGCCGCTGAATGGTAACAAGAAGCCACTTTCCGGTCCGGAAGCAAAACCCTTCTCAGAGGAGGAGACGAACACCGAGGCGGCCACCGAACTGGCCAGTCGACTTCACCGGACGACAACCATCTCCCTGGGTGCCAATCCCAAAGTCACCGATTCGCTGGCTCTCGCGAAGAAGCCTGAATCGACGAGTGCCATTCAGTTGATGTCGCATGAAGTCCCGGCCGAGGTTCCACAGGAATCAGCGGAATCCAAGCGAATCCGCCAGCTCGAAGAAATGGTCAAGCAGTTGATGGAACAGAAGTCAGCCCCCCCGGTGGTTCCTGCCGCCCAACCTGCAGCTCAATCTCCTGCTCAACCAGCGGCTCCACCTCAGGTGCTGGATTTATCGAGCGTCATGGAGAAAATCGAGCCCGAGAAACCAAAACCAGACCGGCTTCGAATGACAGCCCGTAGCTCGCCCGCCCGAAACGAACAAGGGGAGGAACCGAAGAAGCGCACCACCCCCGCAAGACAAAAGCATCTTCTGGAAGATTGAGGGGGACATCGGGAACTAACCGGACCGCCTTGCCCCCAGAACGACTTGCCCAAGCAGGTGCCTGCGAGTGGAGATACCGCAACATTGGCATCTACTCATGGGATCACACCGGGAACTCAATCCCCGGGGTCGTGAAGGCTGGGGGGGGCGAACCAGCCGGTCGAGTCACAAGTCTTCTGCAGCATGGCAAGGATTGGGTGGGCCGCACGTCCTGTTGAGGGGGCCGACCGGCACGTTCGGAGGGGGACTCTTTCCGACGTTCCCGACGGGACTGCGGGATGGGCGTTCGGCGTTCTCTCTCCTGCAGGCGTTCAGGGCCCTGACGCCGCAGCGTTCCGGGGCACTTGCTGGAGGTGCGGCCCGGTCCGTTTTCTGTTCGAGCCCAGTGCAACAAATCGCGCGGTTGCCGCGACGGGGCTTCGTTTCTCCCCGACAGAGGGGGTCCCTTTTCACTCCGTGGACTTCGTCTCGACGCTGGTCGGAGTGCAGGTGGCTGAGGGCCGTGCAGGATCGACTGCGATCGTAGCGGTACTCCTCCTGGTTACCCCCGGGTGGGTCTCTTCTTTTCAGACGTCCGGTGCCCGCTTTGCTGATGTCGGGCAGGATTTGCGACGAGAAATTCTCGCGGAGGTCTTCATCGACGATTAAGGTGCACTCCGTACACTAAGCAGCTTGTGTAAGTATTGACTCATCACCATTCTCGCTCAAGCGATTCGTATTTTGAGCTATTCCTGGGTGTTGGTCGAACTATGATGGAAACCGGCCGAACAACGGCATCGGTTGGCAAGCTCGATTTAGGCCGGAGCAGTGAAAGCATGCGAGTGCTTGTGGTCGAAGACGAACCGGATGTCATTCGTGCAGTGGCGATGTACCTGCGCGAGTCGGGCTATTCCGTTGATACGGCCGAAAATGGCGAAGACGGCCTCTTCAAGGCCGTCACCTGGGACTATGACGCGATTGTGCTGGATGTCATGCTGCCTCAGCGAGACGGTTGGTCTGTCCTGGCGGAACTTCGTCGCCAGGGTAAGTCGACGCCGGTTCTGATGCTGACGGCACGCGACGCCGTCAAGGATCGTGTTCGGGGTTTGGATACGGGTGCCGACGATTATCTGATTAAACCGTTTGAACTGTCAGAGCTCGCCGCTCGGGTTCGTGCCCTGATACGTCGGTCGGCTGGAATGGCCCAACCGCTGATCGAGATCGGCAACGTCTCGATCGATACAACGGCGCGCACGGTATCCGTCGACGGGAACGGGGTTGCCCTGACGGCAAAAGAGTATTGCCTGCTGGAATTCCTGGCGATCCATCGAGGCGAACTGGTGACCAGAACAAAAATCTATGACCACCTGTTTGACGAGTACGACGCGTCGCTGTCGAACCTGGTCGACGTCTATGTCTCAAACATTCGCCGCAAGGTGGGACGGGATCTGATTACGACTCGCCGCGGGATGGGTTACATCATTGAAGGCTAATCGTCCCGCCCGCGACTGACGCGTGCTCATCCAGTTTCTTATTGTTCTTATTGAAAACTTACTTGTTCCCGATCCAATTTGACTGAATTGATTCTTCGAATCACTTCGTGCGCATTCCCGAGAAGACAATGTTTAAATCACTCCGCTGGCGACTGCAGGTCTGGCACGCAATCGTGCTGTTGACCGTATTGACCAGCTTCGGAGGAATCGTCCATAGCCTGCACTGGCAAACACGGTTGCAACAGATCGATGCCGAACTCGACCGGACCGGAGGGCTTGTGCTGTCACAGCTCAGGCGTCTGTTGCCACGCCCTTCTGGGGGTTGGCAGGGAGGACGACGTCCTCCCTCACCTGTCGATCGGCCAGCGGAACCCCGCGATGAAGGGAATTCCGGATCGCTTCCTGCAGGTGCGACCAATCCCGATCCAGCGGTGGCCGCGAACGTGGCCAAGGTGCAAGACGGAGTTCCCCCGAGCGCTACGACGCAGTCAGATTCGTCACCGCGTGGTGCCGGGACCGAACCTGCAGTATCTCCGCCCCCATCACCACGCCGCGAACGTAACTTCCCAGACCCGGGACCGCTGCCGGAAGAATTTCAGCAACTCTTCCAGGGGACCGAGGATTCGCGGCTGTACTTTGTGATCTGGGGGGGAAATGGAGATCTTCTGCAGAAATCAGAAGGCGCCCCCGATATTCCGTACCCCGATCTGCACGTCGGTAGCGATGGGTTACCCCGGTGGGCTTTCCGCACACGTCCGGGAGATCATCACCTTTACCGCGAGGTAGTCCATGCCGGCATGTGGAACATGAACCTGCTGGTGGGCCGGTCACTCAAGAACGACATCATCGCCCATCATCGAGCGGGTCTGCTGCTGGCCGTAGCGGGTCTCGTGATCCTGGCAGGTGGGGTCCTGGGGGGTGGATGGCTTTCGGCCCGGGCCATCCTGCCCATTTCCGCGATGACAGCGACAGCGGAATCGATCTCGGCCCAGAATCTGTCTCAGCGGATCGACGTCCAGGAAACGGACAGCGAACTGGGGCAACTGGCAAGCGTGCTGAACCGGACGTTCGATCGACTGCAGGGGGCCTTCGAACGGCAGAGCCAGTTTACCGCGGACGCATCGCATGAATTGAGAACTCCCCTGTCGGTCATCTCGGCGCATACCGAACTGGCGTTATGCAGGCCTCGCTCCAGTGAGGACTACCGCGCGGCACTCGAAACCTGCCGGCGAGCCGCCCAACGGATGAGGTCGCTGATCGACTCGCTGCTGCTGCTGGCGCGGTTCGATTCAGGAACTCCGTCGATCAAGATCGAGCGAATCGATCTTGATCCGCTGCTGCGTGACTGCGTGGAAATGGTCGAAACGCTCGCGATGGAACGCAACATTCATATCGAATGCCTGTCGACCTCGTGCTTCGTTCGTGGCGATCTGGATCGACTGTCACAGGTCTTTACAAATCTGCTGACCAACGCGATCCGCTACAACGTCGAAGGAGGCTGCGTGCGGCTGACGACACGCAGCGAACAGGAATGGGAAGTGATCTCGGTCATCGATTCCGGGGTTGGTATTGCCGGGGATCAATTGTCGAGGATTTTCGATCGTTTCTATCAGGTCGATAAAGCGCGATCGCGGGCCGAAGGAAGCAGTGGTCTGGGTTTGTCGATCTGTAAGACAATCGTCGACGCACACGGTGGAACGATCAGGGCCATCAGCCAGGTCGGGGCGGGTACGACAATCGAGGTGCGATTACCCCGTATCCTCGAGCCTGCTGCCCTTTCCCGAACGACCAACCACGAATGCGAAGAGGCCTTGGTAACAAAGTAAATCTGATGAATCTGGGTGGGGGATTCCTGCAAGCCTTGTCTGCCGTCCATGTTCCGTTCGGCCTTGCGGGAATCAGATTGAACCAGCGAAGGAAGACGATAATGAGAACGAATCGATGGATGTTATGTCTGGTGGCCTGCCTCGCATTTGCAACGGCAGCTCAGGCTCAGGGTCCGGGGGGTGGCCGACGTGGTGGAGGCTTCGGAGGGGGCTTTGGCGGCGGCGGTCCCTTTGGTGGCGGTGGCGGACTTTTCATGCTGGTGAACAACGAAGAAGTCCAGAAGGACCTGAACCTCAGCTCCGAAACCACGGCAAAGCTGAAAACGGTGGGTGAAGAATACGGCGTCGCGATGCGGGAATCATTCTCGTCAGGCGGTCCTCCTCCCAACTTCCGTGAAATGTCAGAAGAAGATCGCAACAAGGCGTTTGCCAAGATGGCCGAAGCCGGCAAGGCTGTTAGTGAGAAGTACGTTCCCAAACTGAAAGAAGCGCTGACGGCGGATCAGTACACTCGCCTTCAGCAGATCAACTGGCAGGTCATGGGTACCGGTGCTCTGGCTGATCCCGAAGTCGTTAAGGCCCTGGCGATCACCAAGGACGAAACCGACAAGATCGCTCAACTGAACCGGGAGTATGGCGAAAAGTTCCGTGAAGTCTTTTCACAAGGTCCTGGTGGAGGGGGTGCTGAAGGTCGCGAAAAATTCGCTGAACTGACGAAAGAACGAGACGCCAAGATTCTCGGCGTCCTGACCAAAACCCAGCAGGAAGAGTTCGCGAAACTGAAGGGCAAAGAATTTGACGTTTCGGCCCTGCGTCGCGGCTTCGGAGGCCCAGGTGGCCGTGGACCTGGCGGTCGCGGTCCGGGTGGACCTGGTGGCCCAGGCGGCGGACGTGCAAAACGACCTCAGCCCAAGGCCGAGTAAGTCTCCCTCGACGCGGACTGCAGCTCTCGATGGACAGCACCTGCGTCCAGCAGGAATCCCTCAGGCTGCCAGGGGCTCTCCAATTCCCCGCATCATGGTGTCTTCTTTCCCCTCGCTCTTCATCTTGAGAGCGAGGGATTTTTCGTTGATGAGGTCAGCCCCAAACGACGTCGCCGAGTCGGTTCGTCAAGTGACGGTTTCGGTCGCTCAGATCCCCCGAATGGCTGCATGACTCTTTAAAGTGGCGCTCCGGCCGACAAGGATTTCCCGGTAACGGTCCCGCCGCGTTCTTCCTTCAACATCACTCTTTCAGTTGCCCGGCGTCGGTGACAACTGGCCCATCTCCGCCAGTGCTTTGAGTGCCCTGATTCCAACCGGGGGCTGCTGCTGCCAGGGAACGAGCACCACACGTTCGCTATGGCGGGTGATGACTTCATTCACAAAGGTGGTCTCATGCGCCCGCCGACGACTCAGAAACGGGTCTGTGACAGTGAGGGGCAGCAGGCTTTGATTGATGACCCAGGCGAAGGGCTCGATCTGGGCGCGTTGCAGATCGTGCTGGAGCTGTGCCGCTTCATGCACGGGCGTGGCTTCGGGAAGAGTCACGATCAAGACTCGCGTGTAAGCGGGATCCCTCAACCGGGGCAAAAGCTGCTGGACCGCTTCTGGCATTTGATCGGCCTGTCGCAGCACCTCGCGATGGTAAGCAAGCGCTGCATCCAGCAACAAGACAGTGTGCCCGGTCGGAGCCGTGTCCAGAACGACAAATCGGTCGGTCCCTTCTGCCACCGCTGCGGCGAAAGCACGGAAGACAGCAATTTCTTCTGTACAGGGTGACCGCAGATCCTCGGCAAGAAGTTCTTTCCCCCGTTCATCCAGACTGGAACCGGCGGTCTGCATCACTTCGTCTTGATAACGCGCAGTCTCCGCAGTGGGATCGACCCGTCCGACGGTCAAGTTTTCGAGCGATTCGCTGGCCAGAGTCGCGGCGATGTGGGCTGCGGGATCGGTCGTCGTCAAGTGGACCCGCAGCCCCCGCTCTGCAAGACTCACGGCAATCGCCGCCGCAATCGTCGTTTTTCCGACGCCCCCTTTTCCCATGGTGAGAATGACGCCATGTCCCGCTTCCGCCAGGTTCGCTGTCAGGGCACCCAGGCCGACCAGCACATCCTTTGCCAGAGCAGGGGGTGCGTCGAGTCGCTCGTCCCCCGGCTGACTGGTTCCAAAGCGACGGAGCGCCTCGACACCCAGTACCCCTTGCGATCCCAGCGGAATGACCGTCCGTGGTAGTTCGCGCAGGACCGCAGGCATTTCCTTCATCGCGGATTCACCCCGCTGCTGCAACGCAAGAGCGAGTTGATCCGAGGGATCTGAAGCCTGGAACAGCCCGTTAACCAGCAGTCGCTGGTTCCTGACACCGAGGGCAGCCAGTTCCCCACTCGTGCGGGCCGCTTCCTTCAGCGCAGCTTGCTCCGGTCGAGTCACCAGTACGATTGTCGTCGTGGTCGAGTCACCCAGTGCGTCGACCGTGTCGCGGTAAAGTTGCTGCTGTGCTTGGAGCCCCGCCAGGGGACCGATGCATGACGTTCCCGTCGTGCTCGAATCCATGAAACCTGACCATGCGGAGGGAAGCGTCAGCAATCGCAAAGTATGACCCGTCGGTGCCGTATCAAAAATGACGTGATCAAACTCCGCCGTCATGCGGGAATCACCTAACAGGCGAGCGAACTCGTCGAAGGCGGCAATCTCCACCGTGCATGATCCCGAGAACTGCTCTTCCATGCTCGTAATTGCAGCCGCGGGAAGCAGATTTCGATAGGGCCCCACCATCCGCTCACGATATTCGGCAGCGGACTGCTGTGGGTCGAGGTTCATCGCAGACAACCCCGGCACTTCCGGCACGGGAGTGGGACGCGGATGAAGGGACACGCCCAGCACATCATCGAGATTGGAGGCCGGGTCTGTGGAAACGAGCAGGACGCGTTTCCCTGTATCGGCCAGTCGTACCGCCGCAGCACATGCGGAGGTGGTCTTGCCAACTCCTCCTTTTCCGGTGAAGAATAAGATGCGGGTCGGCGCTTGGAGAAATGTCATGCTCGTTGACTT
>NZ_DASWWZ010000184.1:0-4832 GCF_036405755.1 Schlesneria sp. | reverse complement strand
GAATCCACCGCCAGCAGGTCCCCCGCCCCCCATTCGACCGCCACCGCCACCACCGCCGAAGTGAGCACCTCCTCCTCCACCCCCGCCACCGGCGTGACCACCTCCGCCCCCACCGCGACCGCCACCACCACCCCCACCGCGGCCACTTGCCTCAACCAGCGGAGAACCGATCAGCGACGCTCCGAGCAACACAACGATACTTATTCGAATACGGCGATTCATCACCATGTCCCTCTCGGAGACGAAAACCTGCCCTTCTTGTTTATCACAGTTCAGTCATCCTAACCGTCGCCCGATCCATTCGCAGGGGCTTTTGTGATCCGATCGGCAGATTATGCATTCTTCGGACCACCACGAAGGAACA
The DNA here is from genome assembly GCF_036405755.1 of Schlesneria sp. NCBI lineage: Bacteria > Pseudomonadati > Planctomycetota > Planctomycetia > Planctomycetales > Planctomycetaceae > Schlesneria > Schlesneria sp. The sequence continues at coordinate 4,468 of NZ_DASWWZ010000184.1, read as the reverse complement.
GGCTTGCGATAGACGCATTGGTGTGACGACCGAATTATTCCGATAACCGTCTGTGAACCTCGAAGTCCCATGATCTCTCTGTTCGTTTTGTAACATTTTCCCGGAAAAACAGGCCTGAAGGGGAATCTCTGGCTGCGGTTTGACGTGATTGTCATCCATCGCACATACTTACAGACGCAAGTAAAGATCCGCGACAATCACGTGACGCCATATTGACGACAGTGTGATGCGATCCTGACATGAAAAGGAATTGGTCGGAATGACTCAGCGAATTTGGAATTTCTCGGCGGGTCCAGCGGTGCTCCCCGAATCTGTGTTGGAAGAAGCACGCGATAACCTGTTGTCATTAGGATCGACAGGGATTGGTATTCTTGAACATTCGCACCGAGGCAAGGCGTTTGTTGCTGTCTACGAAGAGACAGAAGCGCTGGTCCGAAAAGTGGGTGGTGTTCCCGACAATTATCGAGTCCTGTTCCTGCAGGGGGGGGCCTCGACCCAGTTTTTCCAGATCCCGATGAACTTCCTGTCCCAGGATCGCACCGCAGACTACCTCGTCACCGGTTCCTGGTCGGAAAAAGCCGAAGAAGAGGCGCGCCGATTCGGCCAGACCCACATCAGTTGCTCAAGCAGCGACCGGAACTATTCCTACATCCCCGCAACCTGCACGTTCAGCCCGAACCCGGCTTACGCGCACTACACCTCTAACAACACGATCTTCGGCACTCAGTGGCCAGGACTGCCCCCTGTGCCGAAAGAAATCGACCTGATTTGCGACGCCAGCAGCGACATTTTCTCGCGCCCCATCGACGTCGCACGTCACGCGATGATTTACGCGGGGGCTCAGAAGAATCTCGGTCCTTCAGGAGTGACACTCGTCATCATCCGTGATGACCTGATCGAAAAAGGTCCCAAGAACATCCCCACGATGCTTCAGTACCGGACGCACGCCAAGAACGATTCCATGTACAACACGCCCCCCACCTTCGCGATCTACCTGGTGGGCCTGGTGCTGAAGTGGATCGAGCGCGACGGGGGGCTGAGCGGTATTGCGGAACGCAATCAGCGAAAAGCCGCCAAGCTCTATTCATTCCTCGATCAGAGCAAGCTCTTCAAGCCGACGGCCGACGCGAACAGCCGCTCGCTGATGAACGTCACCTTCGTCACGGGTAACGCCGATCTGGATGCCAAAGTCTGTTCGGCAGCCTCGAAAGCAGGCTTCGACGGCTTGAAAGGCCATCGAAGTGTCGGGGGAATGCGCGCCAGCATCTACAACGCTTTCCCGGAAGCGGGTGTCGATGCACTTGTAGAGTTCCTCAAGAACTTTGAAGCAGCGAACCCGTCTGCGTGATTGTGAAAATCGACATCCCACGTGTTGCTCGCATGAGCAGGCGTGGGATGTTCTATTGATAGCGCGAGCGAGAATTTCTGGCCGCAGCAGGCATCGCTGCGGCCCGTAGCGGTCAGCATGAGTACAGGGCAGGGGAATCGTCGGAAAGTTTCGAAAATCGGTCAAATCCGGCAGTAGTAATGCGATAGTCGCACCGCTACAATGCCATTCGGCGCGTGACCACGGGTAGCTGGTCAGTCTTTCAGAATAACGACTCTCGGAGGTTTTGGTTTATGGCCAAAGAAGAGGCCATTGAAGTTGAAGGCGATGTTGTCGAAGCACTGGCAAACACTCAGTTTCGCGTGAAGCTCAAAACCGGCCACATGGTAATGGCACACGTCGCAGGAAAGATGCGTAAGAATTTCATCCGCATCGTGCCAGGAGATCATGTCGTGGTCGAAGTTTCTCCCTACGACCTGAATCGGGGACGGATCGTCTTCCGCGAACGTTAATCGCTGTGACGCAACTGTGATTTCACAGTCAGTGAACGTTACGCATGAATCGTCGCGTCTTGAACATCACAGTGCCGCCGCCCACCTGAGTCCTCCATCCAGCATCCCATGCCTGCACCTCACCCTGACTCGTCCACTTTACCGTTCGTGCAGGTCTTTACGGACGGAGCGTGCCGGGGAAACCCGGGGCCTGGAGGTTGGGGTTGCATCCTGCGCCACCCTGCATCAGGGGCGGAAAAGGAAATTTCAGGTGGTGTTCCGCTGACGACAAATAATCAGATGGAGCTTCAAGCGGTCATCTCCGGATTGTCCGCCTTGAAATCCCGCTCGAACGTCGAAGTCATTACCGACAGCAGTTACGTGGCCAAAGGCTGCGCGGAATGGCTTCCCGGCTGGAAAAAAAATGGCTGGCGGAGGAAAGAAGGAACCGCCTTGAAGCCCGTCAAAAACGTCGAGCTCTGGCAGCAGTTGGATGCACTGCTCTCGCAACACCGGGTCCGCTTCACGCTCGTCAGGGGCCACATGGGCCACCCCGAGAACGAACGCTGCGACGAACTCGCCGTCGCAGCCGCGATGAAGTTCATGGGCGGATGAAACTCCTCCGACGTCTCGAAAGAGCCACAGTCTCCTACGTGGTCCAAGTCCCGTACTCAACGCGCCCCGTCTGCAATTGACAGACTGGGTTTGCCATGAAGCAAAGCGTGAATGCCACTGTATGACCGTCTTCGGTCATGCAGTGCGCTGTCTGACTTGAATCAACCAGAAAACACTGCTTCTGCGAAGATTCCGAAACAGTGGCAGTGGAAGAATGCCATCTTCCAGACATTGCGGCGACGCCTGTTCATGAATCAAAGCAAGAATGCCACTGTATGACCGTCTTCGGTCATGCAGTGCGCTGCCTGACTCCAAACAACCAGAAAGCACTGCTTCTGCGAAGACTTCGAAGCAGTGGCAGTGGAAGGATGACTCATTTTCCTGCGCTTCTTAAGCCGAATCGATGGTCTCACGGTGAGCGTGCGACCAACGGAGACGCTCTCCGGATTGTTCGGGCCATTGCCACAAAGCTGTGGCCACCGGCAACCCTCTTCTCGATGACTTCTGCAAAACGCATTGAAAGTAGCAATCATTCGCCGTTAACAGAGCGCGACTTATTTCTCTTTGCTTCCCTGGAACCCCGCTTCGATCAGGTTGTTATAACCCTGCTTGAGTGGTCGAACTTCGTAGCCGCGCTCAGCCAGAACCTTCGCCGCCTGCAATGACCGCTTGCCCACCGCGCAGTGAGTGTAGACGATTCGATCCTTCGGCAATTTCTTGAGCTGGTCTTCCGTGACGGTCCCGTTGCGCAGATCGCTCAATGGGAGGAAAACCGCGTCAGAAACGTGCCCCTTGTCCCACTCCGCTTTCTCGCGAACATCGACAAGTACCGCCCTCTGATCGGCGACGTTCTTTTTCACGGTCTCAAGTGAGTCCTTGGAATGCTCCTGTGCATTCGCGGTGGCGAGGCTGAGACAAACAGCAAAACAGACGAGATGCAAACTGATGCGAGACGACACGAAATACTTCCTCCAGATCTGAATTCAAAACAAAATGACTTAACCCGCCCCGGCAACTCCCCGACGATCCGCGAAGCCACCGTCTGGCGACCTCGGGTTTCCTCTTACACAGGCACCGTTTACCGGAGACTTCGCAAGGCGATCGTTTTACCACAGGGTCATTTGGAATGACGAGAGCAATCGCATGTCGGGGCGACGTCGATGGAATGGCTGAGGGCCACAATTCGAACCCGATCATCGCTCGAGTCCGAATCTTCTCAAGGGCGTAAATTGATCTTCACAGCCTCACATTCACGCCATACACTCTTGTCGCATCTTGTCGTTTATTTAAGAGCAGGAGGAATGGAATGGACGGCGGGGAAAATTTGCTGCGGCGGCTGTCGGAAGTGACACCGCGTTCGGTGGACTGGGTTTGGGAGGGATTGATTCCGCGAGGTAAGGTCACCTTGCTGACGGGAGACGCAGGGATTGGGAAAAGCCTGGTCGCCCTGCAAGTCGCGGCGATGGTGACGCGAGGTCGCCGCGTTCCAATTGGTCTGACCGAGAAAGTTCCGACTGCGGCTTTCCAAACGGAACCGCGTGGCGTCATCGTCCTTTCTGCGGAGGATGCCGCTGAGGACACCGTGCTGCCTCGTCTGCTGGCCGCAGGGGGCGACGTCTCGCGCACCTTCGTATTGAGAACGGAGAGTGAATCAAGCAGCGAGAGACAACCCGTCGTTTCTCCAGCACCGCTCCCGATTCCTGCCACGCAGGATGATCACCTCGGACACGAGATCGAAAAAACGGCTGCGGAAGACCCGCCTGCTCCCGATTGCAGGGCGAAGGGGTCACAGGAACAGGACGACGAACGTCTGTTTCGACTGAAACGAGATTTCCAAAAACTTGAGCGTGCCATCGAACAACTGAACTCCCAGGGGGAACAGATCGGACTGGTCGTGATCGATCCGATCGACCGCTTCCTGAGCCCGCAGGACAAAAAACGGGACCGGGCCCACACCGTGACCAAGTTGGTCGATCTGGCGGCACGGTCCGGCGCGGCGATCCTGGTCGTTTCCAGCGCATCGCTCAAAGCAGGG
>NZ_DASWWZ010000183.1:0-17938 GCF_036405755.1 Schlesneria sp. | reverse complement strand
TCCCACCCGAAAGACCATCCATGTTGTCGAGGAAATTGAATGAGTTCACCAGGACGACCATCCACATGATCGACAACAAGATCCCCATCCAGGGATAGATGAGGAAAATCGATGCCCGTACGCCTGACATGACGACGGCGGCCGACACTCCGAACTGCAGTGCGATTCGCAGCTTCCACGAGAGAGGGCGAAAGTCGTCGATGAGCCCTGTGATGGAAAGAATCGTCGCTGCGGCAACAACTCCCCACAGTTCGGTAGCGCGATAGGCTGCTCCGCTGAGGTGCTCAGCTAATTCCAGGGGAAGCCATTTAGGTGGTTCATGCAGCCAAAGCTGAATCAGGACTTGTGCTGCAACGAGTGGGATGACAACTCCACACCAGATTCCGACGCCTCCCCCGAGAGGCGTCGGAATGACATGGACTTTCCGACTTGCTGGCTTATCAATCAGGCCGATCCGTGGAGCAACCCAACGCATCACGCCTGTTATGAGGAAAGAGACCGCAAACGCGGATATCAGGCAACCAGCAATCAACGGCCACATGTGTCAGGTCGTTCCGTAGGCAACAAAAACGGTCGAAGTTCGCCCATCTACGCTACCTTAAGGTAAATGTTTGAAAGAATTTATTCGCCTTTCAATTTCTACACGAGGACCAATCACTTGCGCGAGACCGAGTGGTGACGAAGCTGGCCGAATGTGCGTTCTCGGGCAATTCGTCCGATGGGATCACGTGTTCTTTCTCTTTGTAGAAAATACAGCATACTTGAAGGGACTGATCCCTGCGGCACCGTCGTTCGGTGGTCGTCTGAGCAACTGACGGTTAGCATCAATCGGCGTTTGAGTATGCTGTTCACGCGTCGGCAGGGAATTGACCGTTCGGATGGTTATAGACTATGGAAACGATACTACCACCCGAAGTGAAACTGGGGCCTCGCATCGCGGTTCTGGTTGTGCTGCTGTTGCCCATCGTATTTGTTCCCCACATGGTCTGGTGGCTTCGACTCGTGGCCTGCATCCTGCCGATGGCGCTCACCGGGACCTACCGGGTGTCGTCGATCAACGGCGACCGATTTCAGACGCAGCTCTATTTTGCCTACTTCCCTTTGAAACCGCAGAAATGCAATCTGCCGGGCGTGGTCTATGTCGAAACGAAATACAGTTCAATCGGTTCCGGGATCTGGACGTTCCTGCTGCTCGGTCCGCTTCAGTACGTTTTTGGTTTTATCTTTGACATGCTGATCCCGGCACTCGGCGGTGCCTACGAGATCTGGCTGATCACGGCAAAAGGTCGTGAGATTCCCGCGTGGCAAGGTTTCAACCAGGAACAATTCGAAGCCAACTTTGCCCTCCTGCAAGCCAGGACAGGGGCCGAGATTCGTGGCCGGTCCCGGTGATTGGCCACCGTTGCTCGAGAATTCGATGAGGGGACTGCGCCGTGGGCAGGCATCGAAAGCCGGGAAAGGCGTGTTGCATGTCGACTTTGTGATGGGACAGACGGTGCTTGGCTCACGAGACCTGCCGTTTCGTGCAAGCCGAGATCGCCAAACGCGCTGTCTTGTGGCTCTCGCAGTTCGCTGACGTCGGCGAGAACCGTGACAGGGACTCGCCCTTCAGGCCTATCTGGTTCCAGCCTTGTTCTGGAACAGTTTCTGAGCCGACAACTTCCTGGCACTTAACCCACGATGCGACGGGGGAAAAATTTAGCGTCGGCCGAAGACCATAATGGTGATGTCGTCGTTCTGGGGGCGGCCGTTGGCGAACTTGCGAACGTCCCCCAGGATGACTTTGCCCAAGGCGTCGGCGTGACCACCTGTACTGGCTTTCATCAATTCCCGCAGCCGGTCAACTCCGTAAAGTTCGTTTTCAGGGTTCATCGCTTCGCTGACCCCGTCGGTATAAATGACGCAGGTTTCGCCCGGTTCGATCGTGCGAGTCAGCACGTCATAGGGGAAGTCTTCCATTACCCCAAGCGGCACTCCAATCGCTTCTTCCCCAAATTCAACGATTGTTCCGTCTGTCTTGCGGATCATGATGGGCATGTGTCCGGCGATGGCAATCGTCATTTCGCCCGAGGTCAGGTCGATGACGCACAATACAAACGTGACAAAGCGTCCTTCTACGGCGCGCGTGCACATCTGATGGTTGATTCGGTGGATCGCCTCGCGAACGTCACCGACGAAGGTCATGACGTTGGTGACCACAGTTGCGATGCGAGACATCACCAGCGAGGCGGGGACCCCCTTCCCCGCAACATCGCCAAAGGCAAGGCAGACTTTCTTGCCGTCTTCCACAAAAAAGGCGTCATAGTAGTCGCCGCCGACAGCCTGAGCCGTGTCATACGAGGCAAAAAACTCCCAGCCATCTGCTGCAGGCAGCGCCGTGGGGAGCAGCGATCGCTGCACCCCCATGGCGATATCCATTTCCTTGTCCTGTTTCTGCTTCTCGATTGCCGTTACCAGCAGTTTTGCCTGTTCGTAAGACATCGCGGCCTGACCGGCGACCGCCATCAGCAGGTCAAGGTCCTCTTCACGGAACTGGTTGAATGGGTTCTGGGTGTCGATGTTGATCACACCCATCGGTTCGCCCGAGAGACTCAACATCGGAACGCACATCATCGACCGGATCGTCAGGTTGGCGATGGACTCGCTCGCCTCGAAACGCGAGTCATTCGTTGCATCGGACGAAAGGATCCCGGATTTCTCTTCCAGAACTTTGCTGAGAATGGTCCGGCTGAGTTTCACTGTTTCGTCATCACCCGCCCGACGATGCTTCATCGCGCGGGGAATCATCTTTGATTGAGTGTCATCGCGAAGCAGAATGCAGCCCCGATCCGCGTGCGGAAAAATGTGAAACAGTGTGTCCAGAATCTTCGGCAGCAGCGAATCCAGGTCCGAGGTTCCTGCTAAGGCACGGCTGATCTCCAGAACACCTTTCAGCTTGGCTTCCGGCTTCACATCCAGCTTGCCGAAGCCGCTCGCCTTACCCGTCATCAGCGATGATTCATCGTCGTCATTGAGTTCGACAGTAAATGTTGTTGCCGTGCCGCTCGGATTGCCTGCTCCTGCGCTCGGCGTGCGGCTGTTCGCCGGACGCGCAGACCCGGTTAGAGGTGAAACCGACGCGCCGGAGGGATTTTCGAATCGCAGCAGGACCGGCCCAAGTTTAATGCGGTCTCCATGCTTAATGGCTTTGGGACCGACAAGCTTATTCCCGTTGACGTAGGTGCCATTCCCGCTGCCCATATCCTCAACGATGTACTCTCCGTCTTGTTTCAGGACACGCGCATGTCGCCGCGAAACCATCCCCGACTTGATTTCCAGTGTGCACTTGGGATCTCGGCCGAGCATCGTTTCGTCAGAGGTGAGTTCCAGCGTTGTCGCTTCACCGTCGAGGAGGAGGATTAATTGTGCCATGTTCCGGCCTTGAAACGTTTTGAGACGGTAGCCTGTTAACGGAATCTCGAGCGGTGAGGATTCTACGTTCGATGCATCGGTAGCGAAAGCGGCACTCGTTGATTAGGTCCCTTAGGCGTTGAAAATTGATTCGACATTACCGCGAAGAACCTGTTTTCCGAGTAAAATTGCGTCGTTTTCGCTCCATTTTCGTGCAATCACGAAATCCTGTGCGAGAACTCGTGACAGGCATTCCCGGTACATCGAGAATTTCGGCCACGCGAATTCCAGCTTGTACATGTCGCTGTAGTAACCGACCTGCTTGTTGCGCGGAACGGCCTGCAGTCGAGCTCGGGTGTCGAGTTCGATGTATGCCGGAATGTTGGAATACCACCAGTGAGCGTTGGTGACCACGTTTGGAAAGATCCAGCTATAGCTGACAAGTTCCTGGTTGCTGGCTTGAGCCAGGACTGAGACAGGGAATGTGACTTGCGGGAACGCGTTGAAGAGCTCTCTATACTGGATTAACGAGACTCGCTGGTCAAACAGATCCTGCCCCTGATACACCCCCGACGGGTAGACGCGCCTGTTAACCCCGATCATGAGATCAAAAGGAAGTCGATATTCCGCACAGAACTCGGCAATTGTCCAGAAGACGAAGTTTTGACCCACGTCTTTGGTGGTTGAGTCAGGATCCAGAAATGAAGTGCGGAAGTTGGTGTCAATCAATTCGTCCGACAGCGGCTTGCAAGGGGCAAAGCTGGGTGGGAGGCTGATTGCGCACGCTTTTGCCCCATGCCGAACGAAGTGTTCGAACAGCTTACCGATGGCCTGTCGGATTCGTTCGGGGTTCGTCGTTTCGATCCCCGTTGCTTTCGTCAGACGTTCTCTCACAGCCGGGTTGGTGAAGTGGAACACAAGATCGTCGGTCCGCAGGCACGGGATGTAACGAGCTGTGTCAAAGCCGGTGAGAGGATCGTCGAACTCGTTCGTCAGAAAGACCCGTTCGATTCCCGACTGTTTCAGGCACTGGTCCTCCCAGTCAGGCTGTGCCATCACGGTCGCGGCTTTGTCGTAAAGCGATTCCCAGTTTGCGGGAGTAATACGGTTGTCCTGGAAACCGAAAAACTTGCGACAAAGCTCGACCAGCCAACTGACTTGGACTGTGTTGTCCAGGTGATGCAATGATTCCACCAGGCGGCCCACCTTGGTCTTGGGGTCCAGGCCGGGTTCTTCGATCAGGGCTTTAGGCATTCCCGAGGAATGAGCCAGTTCGGTGTAGTAATGATAGCCCATGATGTCCGCGAGCGTCGTGGACGCGGGGGCATGTGGGTTGATGTGCGTGTGAGGGTCGACCAGCACGAGCTTTGTCAATTCAGCACAGATCCGACCAACCAGTTCCTCTGACATTTTCACGTTCCCAATCACGGCACAAATTTTCAGGCTCCGATGTGCGAACCAGTGTGGCGAGTGCAATCTCGGGATGCAATCACCGCCAGAGGCAGACTTTGCCAAGAGCGCAATCCCCGGCAATGTCCAGGTGTCCAGATTGAGTCGCGATCGCGTATCGGGTCTTGGGGTAAGCGGTTAACTCCAATTGTCCCCTTCCGGCAGGCCGTCTGCGAGTGGCTGTGGCATCCTTCGTTCGCCCTCCGTCCTCCGCGTGCCTGGGTCTGTGCCGCAAGTGCGAACGCGGATTGTGGGAACCTGATCGCGGTCCCAATGGTCAGGGCTTGAAGAATCGACGGACCAATTACCGGGCTTATGCGGTCCGTTAAATGTTTTGAACGATTCTCTTCGCTGCCAATGCGAGTCATGGAGCTGCTTCTGCGGATCGGAAGAAGCCGGGATGGTGTGTCGATTCCAGGGTCTGGTCTGGATTGCTGCGCCCCCCTGCACTGTTCCCGATTCTCGATGCGTTCACGGGGCCAGGATGTAGCCCGGCGCAACAGATCTGTTACTTCGTCGCGTGCTTGTGTTTCTGCAGTTTAATTCTCTGTAAGATGTTTTTTTGTAAATCTTTATGTGTTTGGCAAGGCGTTCTCCGCAATTCAGCATCGACTGAGTTCTGCAGCATAACGGGCATTCCCGGATCGCTATCGGGAATGGTGTTCGGAAGGCCGTAGGGCTGGAGATTGGATGGTGATGCCAAAAACGTTAGATTCGACCTGATATGATCGCCAAATGTCTAATTCGCACAATCTGAACAGCTTGACAAACAAATCACGGTCGATATGTTTGGGTCGTTGACACTCCGCTTGACCGGCCCGCCTTTAATTCCACGATGACGACGCCTTCCTTACAGTCTGGATCGACACGAAAAACTTGATCGAAACAGGCTGAAAACCGCATCCCTTCCGGGAAAGACCTCATGAGAATGCCATCCACTGTTTGTTGCCGCTGGCTTGCAGGTTCTCTGGCTCTTTGTGCCTTGCTGCTTGCGCCGGGACTCTCTAATGCCGCTCCTCCCAAAGGTCTGGGAGATCCCGGGCAGTTAATCAAACTGCAGCTTGAACCCAACGTGGACTCGAAAGGGATCTTGCTGCGAGGTCGCGACGGGCGGCAGCAGTTGATCACCACCGGAATCTACTCCAGTGGCCAGATGCGCGACTACACCCGTAAAGTGGATTACAAGATCGAACCTGAAGGAATCGTTCAAGTCGATTCGGTCGGGCATATGACTCCACTCAAGGACGGCAAGGCGATCGTCAAGGCGATCGGCTCGGGTCTCACGGCAGAATTGGCTGTCGAAGTAACCGGGCTTGCTAACGATATCCCTGTCAACTTCCCCAACCAGATCACCCCGATCTTCACGAAATTGAACTGCAACAGCGGGGGGTGTCACGGTAAAGCCAGTGGACAGAATGGTTTTAAGCTCTCTCTCCTCGGGTTCTACCCCGAAGACGACCATGAATTCCTGGTCAAGGAAGGCCGCGGCCGCCGAATCTTCCCATCCTCACCCGGACAAAGCCTGCTGCTCACCAAGCCCGTTGGGAAATCTCCGCACGGCGGCGGCAAGCGGATGGAAGTCGACGGATACGAGTACCGACTGATCTCCCGCTGGATCGAGCAAGGGATGCCGTACGGCAATCCTACCGACCCATTTGTGGTTGGCATTAAGTGTATTCCCGAAAGCCGCGTGATGGATCGCAGCTCCGAGCAGCAGATCACCGTCATGGCTGTCTACAGCGACGGGTCGACCGAAGACGTCACTCGTATGGCGCTGTATGAACCAAATGATCCCGAAATGGCAGAAGTCAACGTCACGGGGTTGGTCAAGACTCTGGATCTGGCGGGTGAAGTCGCCATTATGGCGCGCTACCAGGGACAGGTTGCTGTCTTCCGCTCGACGATTCCTCTCGGTGCCGAAATCGCCGAGAAGCCGCCCGTGAAAAACTTCATCGACGCCGCTGTTGTGGCCAAATTGGACGTGCTCGGCATCCCTGCATCCCCCGCCAGCGACGATGGGACCTTCCTGCGTCGCGTCTACATCGACATCACGGGTACGCTCCCCACGGAATCGGAAGTCTCGGCCTTCCTGGCGAGTACCGATCCTGACAAGCGTGCGAATATCATTGATCAGCTGCTCGATTCGCCAGCCTACGCAGACTACTTCACAAACAAATGGAACCTCGTTCTGCGAAACAAACGACGGGCTAATGACGATCTGGCTCCAACATACGGATTCCACAAGTGGATCTGGTCCAGTCTCTATGAGAATAAGCCGTATGATCAATTCGTACGAGAAATTCTGACCGCTTCCGGCAGTGCGGATGATAGTCCTCCGGTTGCCTGGTATCGCGAAGTCGATCAACCGAATGAACAAGTGGAAGACGTTTCTCAGCTGTTCCTGGGTCTCAGAATTCAATGCGCTCGCTGCCACCATCATCCCTTTGAGAAATGGAGCCAGGACGACTACTACGGCATGGCCGCGTTCTTCAGCCGTATCGGACGGAAGAACATCATCGGTGGCAACAACACGTTGCGCGACAAGCGAATCTTCACCATCGATAACCAGGGACCTGCCCAGGCTCGTAACGAACGAACGGGCAAAATGCTCCCTCCAACCGGTCTTGGCAGCAAGCCGTACAACGTCAGTCCCGAGGACGACCCACGAGCCCTGCTGGCTGACTGGATGGCGGATCCACAGAATCCGTTCTTCGCCAAATCCCTGGTGAATCGCTATTGGAAGCACTTCTTCAGCCGCGGCATTGTCGAGCCTGAAGATGATATGCGTGAAACCAATCCCCCGGCGAACCCGGAACTGCTCAATAACCTTGCTCAGAGCTTCATCGCCAGTAAGTTTGATATTAAGCAACTGGTACGAACGATCTGCAACTCATCCACATACCAGCTGAGCTCTTTACCAAACGAGTACAACCTGAAGGATAAGCAGAACTTCTCTCGGTACTATCCAAAGCGATTGACGGCGGAAGTTCTTTACGATGCCTTCCATCAGGTCACTTCAACAAACCAGGCCTACAACGGACTTCCTTCCGGAACCCGGGCCATCCAACTGCCGGACGCGAGCATTGGACCCTACTTCCTGAAGGTGTTCGGACAGCCACAAGCAGACACGGCATGTGAGTGCGAACGGTCGCAAGAAGCGAACCTGGCTCAAAGCCTGCACCTGCTGAACAGCAGCGAAGTTCAGAACAAGATCGCCGACGGGAATGGCCGGGCATCAAAGTTTGCGAACGATAAAGATCTTCCAGCAGAAGCGAAGATCAAAGAACTGTATCGCTGGGTCTACAGCCGCGAGCCTGATCAGGAAGAGATGCAGATCGCACTGGCTCACCTGGAAAAACACAAGGAAAACCCCAAGGTGGCGTTCGAAGACATCGTTTGGGCTTTGATTAACTCGAAGGAATTCCTGTTCAATCACTGACCCCTGATGTCGGCAATGACGGACGGCCGAAGTTGGCGGCCGTCCCGAATCGAACTGCCTCTGTTTATACGAAAGGCGAGATGTGAAAGTCGTCGCCCGGTTTCCTATGCAACGAATCATCCTCACGTTGATTTGCTTCGTGATTCCCACGACGATCGTCAACGCTCAGCTTCCCTCTACCCGGCTTTCAGCACTGTTCCCTCCTGGAGGTCAGGCTGGCGCGGTAACCGATGTCACGCTGACCAGCGGCGTTGATCTGGAAGAAATTACGACTCTCGTCTTCAATCATCCCGGCATCACCGTGGCCCCGAAGACGCACGATGTCGGAGGTAAGCAAGTACCGATCCCGAACCTGTTCCAGGTTTCTGTCGCAGCCGATGTTCCCCCGGGGAAGTATGAAGTCCGCACCGTCGGATTCTTCGGGATCAGCAATCCGAGGACATTCGTCGTCGGTGCCTTGAAGGAACTCATCGAGACCGAGCCCAACAACGCCCGCGAGCAGGCCGTTGCGATCGAAGTGAACCAGACAGTAAATGCTCGTATCACAGCGGCGACCGACATTGACTGGTATAAGTTTCCTGCAAAAGCGGGACAGCGATTGCTGATGGACTGCGTCTCCCGCAGGCTGGATTCCCGTTTGGATGCCGCCCTGGAAATCTATAGCGCTAGCGGAAAGCGACTTGGGTTCGCCCGGAAAAATCTCGTCAGTCAGGACGCACTGATTGATCTAACCGTCCCCGTAGACGGAGAGTATTTTCTGAAAGTCTACGACTTCACTTATGCAGGTGGCGAAGACTTTCCCTATCGATTGACGATCTCAACCGGTCCCTATATCGACTTCGTGATTCCTGCAGCGGGCGTTCCTGGAACGACGAGTCCATTTACGCTGTACGGTCGAAACTTGCCCGGAGGACAACCCGCCGGTCTTGATCCACAGGGCCGAGCACTGGAAAAGGTGATCGTCAATATTGCGGTCCCCTCCACTCTCGACGTTCTTGATCCCAAGACCATTCTGGAACCCTTTTCCGCAGGAATTGATGCGTTCCCTTATTCGATCTCCTCTGCGACGGGGCCATCGAATGTGGTCATGATTCAGTTCAGCAACACGGTTCCCACGATAGAAGTCGAGCCGAATGATAACGGATCGATCGCTCAGAAGATTGTCGTCCCCGGTGAAATCTCGGGTCAGTATCAGAAGCGAGGCGACGTCGACTGTTACCAGTTTGATGCGAAAGCCAAAGACGCATTCTGGATCGAAGTGATTGCTCACCGGGCCGGTGCGGCAGTTGATCCTGTGCTGGTCATCGATCAGGTCAAGGTTAACGAAAAAGGCGAAGAGTCGCTCACGCGCATCAGCGCTCTGGACGACGATCCGAACAATCCCCTTGCCAATCTTTTCGACACGCTGAATGATGACAACGTGGTGAAGTTCCTGGCACCTGCCGACGGACAGTACCGCATTACATTGCGAGAGAGATACGGGAATTCCAAGCAAGACATGGGCGTCTATCGGTTGATCGTTCGCAAGGACGCTCCTGATTTCCGTGTTGCGGCAGTTGCAACGACGTTGATTCCTCCAGGTCCTCGTCAGGCTGCTCCCTCGGGGATCAATCTGCGACGCGGAGACAACTTCCCGATACACGTGATTGCACTTCGTCGCGATGGTTTTGCTGGTCCGATTACTGTGTCCGCGGAGGGCTTGCCTCCTGGCGTGACATGTCCCGACATCAGTATCGGAGTCGCACCTGCCAGTGGAATTCTGGTCTTCAAATCGGCAGAAGACACACCCGCATGGGCGGGTACCATTCGTCTGGTCGCAAAGGCGACACTCGAAGACTCGGCTGCGGTCGAAGCATTCACCGTTGCTCAGAACGCTGCCAAGCTGGCCGTGGATGAACTTGGTGCGGCGGGCAAGGCATTAGCTAAGCCAGCAGAAGACTTGGCAAAAGCCAATCAGGCGCTCACGGCCGCCAAAGCTGAACTGGCCCAGCAGCCTGACGACGAAGGGCTGAAGAAGAAGGTCGCAGACGCAGAAGGCGTCGTGGCAACGGCATCCGCGGCAGTTAAGCCATTGGCTGACGCTCAAGCCGCCGCAGAGGCGAAGGTCGCGTTAACAAATGCAGCGTTGGCGAAAGCCGAAGCTGCGAAAGTCGCCGCAGCTCGGGAAATCAGTCATCCGGTCCGATATGGTACCGTCGTCTGGGGAGCGCCTCAGCCGAATATCCCCGGGGACGCTCGCCTGGCCCAGTCAATCGAACTGTCGGTGATGGAAGAGCTTGCTCCTTTCCAGCTGACAACGAATGTTCATCGAATCGATGCAAATCACAGTCGGCAGATTCTTCTTCCTGTGGTGGTCACCCGTCGTAATGGCTTCGACCAACCTGTGAACGTGACCGTTCAGGGGCAGCCGCCGAATGTCCAGATTGAAAATAAGCCCATCCCGAAAGAGAAGTCTGAGGAGGTGTTCCGTCTCTTCGTTCCACCCAATACGCCTGTTGGGACATACGTGACCCACTTGACGGGGCAGGCCGCAGTATCATACCGGAGGAACCCGCAAAAAGCGGATCGGGCAAAAGAAGAGCTCACCGCATTGGAGCAAGCTGCCAACGAAGTCGCAGAGGCGATTAAAGCGGCCACTGCTGCTCGAGATACCGCGGTCCAGAAAGCCACGGATGATGCTGCGAATCTCAAGAAGTTGACCGATGCCCGAGACCAGTCGCTCAAGGCGGTTCAGGACGCAGAGGCCAACGAAAAAGCCGCGGCAGAAACACTGAAAAATGCTGGCGATGACGCCAGTGTAAAAGCGGAAGCTGAGAAAAAGCTGGCAGAAGTTCGGCTATTGACAAAGGCTGCCCTGGAGGCAAAGACTGCGGCTGAAAAGCAGCGAATCGAAGCGGAAGCCGCAGCAAAAAGTGCAGAAGAGGCCAGAGCCAAAGCGGAAGCCGAGCTGAAGGCACTGGATGAAAAGAGTAAATCAATTACGGCGGCGAAAGCAGCAGCGGATCAGAAATTCAAAGCGGCAGATGCGTACGCCAAAGCGGCGAATCTGAACTTCCATCCGACGACGACGCCAATCGTGATTACTGTCAAACCGGCCCCGTACACTCTGTCTGCGGCACCTGCCGACGGCGGAAATGTCAAAGTGGGGGCTAGAAATGAAGTTAAATGCGAGATCAAACGTCAAAACGGATTCGCTGGTCCTGTCACCCTGACTCTGCCGCTCCCTCCAAACGTGGGGGGCGTGAAGGCAGAACCAGTGACAATTCCCGCGGATCAGTCTGCCGGGACTCTGGTGATCGAAGCTGCAGCGGATGCTGCTGAGGCTGCATTAGCCAATATGGTTGTTCGGGCGACGTCGCAGTTTGATGGGGAAGCGGCTGTGGATCAGCCAATTACCCTGAAGATTGTCAAGTAGTCTGGCTTGGGTACCCCCCCAGCGGTCATTGAACAAGAGATGAGATAGCGCCTGACTCGTCCCTCCGAATCATCGATCTCACAGGGGATCGGTCCAACGTAAGGCTACGAGAAGCTCTGCAGCAGTGTGAATAGAACAGGTTCTCCTGCGTTGCATCCACGAATCGTAGTACTGACTTCATGAATCGAACTTTATCTGCACAAGGCGTTTTTATGCGCTCTCTACTCACTGCCGCGTCACTTTCTGTCTGTCTCGTGCTGGGATACTCATTGCCGAGTCATGCTGAAGAAGCGGCCAAACCAGGTCAGATTGTCGCTGAAGAAGCCAATCTCGGACGTCCTGTCGACTTCGAAAAAGATGTCCAGCCGATTTTGGATGAGAAGTGCGTCGCCTGTCACAATGTGGCTATTCCTGAAAGCAAACTTGTCCTGGAAGATGTCCCTTCCATTCTGAAGGGGGGAAAACGAGGACCCGCCGTTGTTGCAAAAGATGTTGCGAAGAGCCTGATCTACCAGGTTGCTGCCCGTGCAGCCGAACCTGCAATGCCTCCCCTTCCGAACAAAGTTTCGGCCTCGTCTTTAACCCCGCAAGAGCTGGGAATTCTGAAGAAGTGGATTGAAGAAGGGGCGAGTGCTGGAGATAGCGCCGGGAGCGTGACAGTCCCCTGGCAGTCTGTTCCTGCGAACATGAACTCGATCTACAGCGTCGCATTGTCGACCTGGGGGCGCTGGGCGGCATGCGGTCGAGCCAATCAGATCGATCTCTACGATCTCGCGACGGGTGAATATGTCACCCGCTTGCAGGATCCCCAATTGCTGACAATCAAGCAGGGAGATAAGCAGTTCTACCCGCATGGGGCTGCTCATCGTGACTTTGTACACGCACTCGCATTTAATCCTCAGGAGAATCTGCTGGCTTCCGCCGGATACCGGGAAGTAAAGCTCTGGCAGCGGCTGCCGAATCAGCAGCGAGGTGCATTCCCTCAGGACCAGGCCGTCGTCTCGATGTCGGTCTCACCCGATGGAAATTGGGTGGCTCTGGGGCGAGCCGACAATTCTCTGATCCTGCAGAGCCTGAAAGATCCGAATACGCGTCGAGTTCTGGCAGGTCATACTGGACCAGTTACGGCGACTCAGTTTTCTCCAGACTCAACCAAGCTTTTCAGTGGTTCATCTGACAAGAGCGTTCGCTTGTGGAGCGTTGCGGATGGACAGCAGGCAGGTCTGCTGAATACCCCGCACGAGGTGACTTCGCTCGCCATCAGCCCCGATGGCGCGAAGGTCTATTCGGGACACGCGGGTGATCATTTCATTCGCGGGTGGGCAGTTCCATTCGCAACGGCAAAGCCTGCAGAGGGTGACAAGCCTGCCGAACCAGTCGTTCCTGTTGTTGAACTGAAAGGCCATGGCGGCCCAGTGACGTCGCTTGCCGTCGTTCTTCCCGCAGGCACACAGGTTGTTTCGGCCAGTGCGGATGCAACGTGGCGAGTGTGGGACGCAACAACCGGGGCCCAGGTCACTGCTCCGAACCACGGTGCACCGATTGTTTCGATGTCCGTAAGAAACGACGGCCAGTTTGTTGTCACTGCGGGGGCGAACAACGTCGCACGCATTTGGAAAATTGATGGCAGTCCAGTCGCTGAAATGAAGGGCAATATCGCGGCCCAGCGACACATTCTGAAGCTGACTGATGCTGACACGGTCGCCAAGTCGCGCGTTCAACTCGCGGATGCAAGCTTTAAGGCGGCTGAAAAGAACTTTAAAGAACGTGAAGAAGCCACGAAGAAGGCCATCGAGCAGAAGGATGCGATGGAAAAGGCTCTCGGAGAAGCCAAGGCAAAAGAAACCACCGCTGTAGCAGCAGTCGAAGCTGCGAAAACAGAACTTGCCGGCAAACCGGAAGACGAAGCTCTGAAGAAGAAGGTGGCGGATGCAGAGGCTGCCGCGGCGAAGGAAACTGAGGCAGTCAAGAAGGCTCAAGACGCATTTGATGCTGGGGTTAAGACGGTGGCACAGTCTGAAAAAGGGCAACAGTCTGCTGATGAGCAGCAGAAGCAAGTTAAGGCGGTCTTCGATGCAGAGACGGCTGCTGCCAAGGAAGTCGAAACCGTCTTCAATCAGGCCAAGGCCGACCTCCCTGCCCTCGAAGCCAAACAGATGAAGTCTGTGGCCTATGTCGATGGCGGACGCTTGATCGCGATCGCAGGTGAAGATGGCGTCATCCGCCTTTGGAGCGGCACCACGGGTAAACCATTGGAAGAGATTACTGGACATGCCGCAGGCGTCGGTCTGGTCGCATCGGGGCCCGGGAAATTGCTTGTGGCGGCAGGAGATGACAAACAAGTCCTGGCATGGGATGCAAACCCTGACTGGAAGCTGCTGGCTACGCTGGGCCCTGCAGACAATTCACTCGGTCTCGAACGGTCACAGATGATTGATCGAGTTTTGTCGGTGGCATTCAGTCCCGATGGGAAACTGCTCGCAACCGGGGGCGGGGATCCTTCAAGAAGCGGGGAACTGATCCTCTGGAACGTCGAGACCCGAACGATTGCACGACAGTTCCCCGAGGCTCACAGTGATACGGTCTGTGCTCTCGATTTTTCGAGTGACGGGAAGTACCTCGTTTCCGGTGCTGCTGACAAATTCGTCAAGCAATTCGATGTCGCGACGGGCAAGTTGGTTCGCTCGTTTGAAGGGCATACCCACCATGTTCTCGGTGTGAGCTGGAAGGCCGATAGCAGTCGGATTGCCAGTGCAGGTGCTGACAACGCAATCAAGGTCTGGAACGTGGAAACTGGCGAGCAACATCGCACGATCCAGAATTACAGCAAACAAGTCACGACGATTCAGTACATTGGTGCCAGCGACAATCTGATCAGTGGAAGCGGTGATAAGACCGTTAAGATGCACCGGTCGAACGACGGAGGAAACTACCGGAACTTCGCTGGATCGACTGATTACGTCTATTCGGTCGCTGTCACTCGAGACGAAGCCATCGCCATTGCAGGTGGTGAAGATGGTGTCTTGCGGGTCTGGAATGGGACGAACGCGCAGGAACTCTACAAATTCGAGCCCCCGAAGCAACCTGCTGACAACGCACAGGCAAATGTCCGTTAGGTTCGCATCGATTCATGCGAGTCTATTCAAGAGACGAACTTCTGCTGCTAACAAACTTCGTCCCAAGAAGCAGATGATTGAGTTTCACCAGTTCGCTGGTGGGCTCAGAAGTCTAAAGCCGGTCCTTGGGACCGGCTTTCTTCATTGGGGAAAGTTGCGTCCTCTTTTGGGAGGTCAATTCACTTTCCGCCCTGCCGTGGCCTGATTGTCGATGTCTCAAGTGATCGTTGGAGGCTTCGACTCGTCAACCGGCACGGACGGATGTCGTATTGTGTCAGTCCCAGATGACGAACCTGGGGACTGTCCGAACCGGACTGAGCAGGATGACGACTCGTTTGCCGTCCGTATAGTACGGATCTCCCGTCAGGTTATGGCGAGGCGACTGAGGCGTACTGGGTGGTGCGGCGGAAACGTATCCTGCCGCTTCGACCCGTTCGGCATCCAGCATGTCTTCGAGCAGGTAATCTCGTGATTCATCGACATCCGCGTCGATCCTGTGGGTTGTCAGGTTCCATGCCGCAGTAGTGAAACGGACCCCGATATCGCGACTGACCTGACCGATCCAGACCGGTTGACCGTGCAGTGTGAGCGGTGCCAGCCAGAGCCGCAGATGGAGTCGCTGGCTGATCGATTCGCGAATCTGCTGCAGGGCAATGTCCTGGCTGCGACCAAACAGATAGAGCGGACTGACGGGTGAGTACCGATATTCAGAACCCAGCAGGAACGCGCGAGCGGTCTTCCAGCATGTGGCCAGACTGATGACTTCGGTCTCGTCCCAGCGTCCCGCAAACGAGTTCAGCAGCGTTTCAAAGCTGCCAATCAACACCAGATTGATGGGGTCCCCCGAGCCACGATTGTGGCGATTGCAAGTTGCCGTCGAGACACTTTTGAGCCGTTCGACCAGTGTGGAAACGTCGCAATCATGGGCGGCATTTTGGGGAACATGCTCATCGAGTTTGCGGTGCAGGTAATCGGAATTGATACTGGGGACAGCAATCACAAACGTGAGATCGACACCGCGGCCTGCTTCAAATTGGAGGTTCGCCAACTCTTCTGGATCAGCCGAAAGGACTGCAGATTCGACCTTCGCCACGTGCTGTCCGTCGAGCGACTTGCCGATGGAAAGCAGCCGCACGCGAACCATCTTCGTCCCGGCATCGAACGCGGTGAACACAAAGCCTTCGGCTGTTTCTCCGGGCCCGATGGGTCGGCGATGAAAAGCCAATGACTGGAATAACTCGTCGATCTTCTGATTGGCCCAGCCAATCGAGAGTAGCTTCAAGGGGGCCAGAAACAGCAATGGAAGGAAGAACCAGGCAAGAATGCCAAATGAATAGAGCCGCTTCAAGAGCGAAAAATGACAGCGGGCGGCTGCCTCTAAGGGAGGGTAATAATGTGGATCCAGGCTTCGGAAATGGAGCTTTTGTGATTCCGCAGATCGATTGACGACCCGAACATAGACCGGTTGCAACCCCTTCACCGACAGCGGGACTCCGAAGAGACGGTCGCTTTCTTTGGGACTGGGAGCCCCGACCGTCACCTCGACGTCAGAACTGATTTGAGTTTGCGCACGAGCCAGAAACCCCATTTCTGAGGAATCTGGCTCGTAAACGACGAGAAAGATCCGCCTGAGCCAATTTTGAGCGGGCATGAAGCGAACTTTCTTAAGGCACCTTACAGCGTTTCTTCCGGTTCATGACTCAGCTTCAGGGTGTTCGCGGGAACCATCTTCTGATTCGCCTTGTCCCATCCCATCATCTGGCTGGAACGCCAGCTTTCGTTGGCCATATTGACGGCGACGACACCTGCCATACCCAGTTCAATCGGGCAGTTCAGTGGTTCGCCGTTACGGATATGGTTATGCAGGTTGGTGTGATGCAGAGACTGATCTTCGCCCCCGGTCTTGGTATGTTCGGCCAGGACCTTGCCATCTTTATCCTTGGCCACCCATCCAGTCGGGGTGAAGAAGAGCGTGCCGCGGTATCCGCGAATGAGGTGATCGATCCCCACTCGGTTGCTCATGGTTCCGAGCACATAGACGGTCATTCCGCGAGGGTACTCACAAATCATTTCGATGTTGTCTGGCAGGTCACGACCATCTGGCCACTGCCAGATTCCCCCCATCCCGACGACACGGCGAGGATACAAGAGGTCACACGCTCGCATGATTCGGGTAATACGGTGAATGAACAGGTCGGTACAGATCCCACCGGAATAGGCTGAATAGCAGCGCCATTCGAAGTAGTGATGCGGATCCCAATCTCGCTTGGGAGCTGAGCCGAGCCAGGCCTGCCAGTCGAGATCCGCTGGCTTGGTGGGATGAGCGGCGATTTCCGCCGGGGTTCGCCATGGCCCTGCCTTGGCGTCGTAACGGCGGACGTATTCAATCTGGGCCTGGATCACCTTGCCGATCACCCCTTTGCGGATCGCGTCGCGTGCAGAAATGTAGCTGTCGTCTGACAACGCCTGCACTCCGATCTGCAGCGGCTGACCCGTCTCCTTCTGCTTCTTCATCACGGCCTGAGCTTCAGGGATCGTGTGCGTCATCGGCTTTTCGCAATAGACCGCTTTGCCGGCGTCCATGGCATCCATCGTCATCGTCGAATGCCAGTGTTCGGGTGTGGCGACGACGACGTAGTCGACTTCCTTCATGTCGAGCAGCTTGCGGTATTCGGTGAGTGCGTGATCGGCACCCACGAGTTCCTTGCCCTGGGCCGCGCGAGTCTTCCAGCAGTCGACCACTGCAATCGGGGCAAGATTGTTCTTTTCTTTGAGCCCATTCAGGACGTTCAGGTGAGCCGTACCGATCACCCCTGCACCAATGATTCCGACCCCGATCCGGTCATTGGCCCCCTTGACGCGAGCATAGCTTTGAGCTGTGAAGGAAGCCGTCGTCGCCAGGGTTGCAGCAAACGTCGTGGCCCCGGCTGTCGACAAGAACGAACGGCGGGTCAGAGGTTCGGTCATTAATGAATTTCCCACATTGAAGTCATTAAAACAGGGATGAATTCCTGCTATCAAAACAGGCCGTCATCGTAATCTCCGCTCGTTATCGGTTCAATCAGCACTGGCGGATGAGGCCATTGTCGCTCACGACCGTAACCGCGGATTCAACAGCAAAACGGCGCG
>NZ_DASWWZ010000182.1:0-3106 GCF_036405755.1 Schlesneria sp. | reverse complement strand
GTCTCGATCGCGCTGCGCTGTGATCTTTCGCCCCTGGCACGCGGGATAGATCGGTACAGACCAAGAGTGGGGGTCAGCTCGTTGACCACACGGGCTTTGCAGAAGCGGAGGTCGAGCCTGCCCCCTTCATCCTGGCCCGTGAGATCGGTATCATGACAAGATCCGGACAACCGATCTTAAAACAGACCTGCATTACCACGATTGAAAGTCGGTAAATTTGCGCATTTCTGGCGGAATCAGAACATTCAGGCCGTTCGCGGTGACGATTCTGCTTTGAAGCGTGCAATTTCCGAATGGCGAGAGTATGCAGCATGTCCAACGAAACACGATTCGGACAATCCATTGTGCGACCCATTGATAACTACGTTTTCCGGGCGATTGCCGACTACACCTACGACTGGGAAAGCTGGCTTTCCCCCGAAGGGAAGCTGTTGTGGGTGAACGCAGCCGTCGAACGAATTACGGGTTACCACCCTGACGAATGCCTGCAGATGCCCGACTACCCGTTGTCGATGGTGGCCGAAGAAGACCGGCACAAGATCGTCGAGATGCTGAATGATGCGACGACCGAAGGAAGTCGAAACGATGTCGAGTTCCAATTGATTCATCGTGATGGATCCCGGCGCTGGGCGGCAGTCTCCTGGCAGCCGATGTACGACGATTCCCACAGGCACCTGGGGCATCGTGCCAGTGTGCGGGATATCACAGAACGACACTATCTGCGGGAAGAACTGCGACTGCACAATCAGCACCTCGAACAGCTCGTGCAGGAACGGACGATCAAGATTGCGCAACTGGAACAGCATCGGCGCAAAATGGAAAAGCTCGCCGCGCTGGGCCAGATGGCCGCGGGGATCGCTCACGAAATCAACAATCCCCTGGCCGGAATCCGCAACGCATTCGCACTCTTCAAGGGGAACCTCTCGGGGGACGACGAAAACTACGAGTTGCTCGAACTGATCGACAGTGAGATCGAACGGATCAGCTCCATCACGCACCAGATGTATCAGCTGTATCGCCCCAGTCAGCAGTCCCCTACCCGATTTGATTTGATTCGGGCCATCGAGAATGTGGTTCTGCTGTTGCAACCCCTCGCGTCCGAAGCCGATGTCCGCGTCGTTCTTCGCCCGCCCCCGAAAGACGCCAGCGCCGATGCCAGCGTCGATTCGAGTACGACAGACGTGGTCCTGCGGGAAAGCGAGTTGCGGCAGATTCTGTTAAATATCGTCCGCAACGCGATTCAGGCTTCTCCTCCGCAAAGTGAAGTTGTGCTGGAAGTGTTCACGACGGACGAAAACGTGACCATCACGGTGACAGATCAGGGTGAAGGTATTTCCAGGGAAGCGACCACTCGTATCTTTGAGCCATTCTTCAGCACAAAGACCGGAACTCGTCACGGAATGGGGCTGGGTCTGTCTGTCTCCCGCAGTCTCGCCGAGGCCATGGGGGGGAGCATCGCCGTCAAGCAAACAGGCCCTGACGGCACGACATTCCAAGTCAAACTCCCTCGCCGGATCTCCAGCCATGAATGAACCATCATCCCCCAAGCGAATCCTGATTGCCGACGACGAACCGCTCTACCTGCGGACAACCGGACAGTTGCTCCGCAAAGCCGGCTTTGAATGCGAATGCGTACCGGATGCCGACGCAGCACTCGCCAAACTCGAAACCGGATCGTTTGACCTCATCCTCTCCGACCTTAACATGCCCGGCAATTTCAAACTGGAATTGCTGCGGCGTGGTCGTGCGCAGTGGCCGCATATCCCGCTGATCGTCATCACCGGGGTCCCGTCCCTACCCACCGCAATCGAAAGTGTCCGTCTGGGGATCGTGGACTACTTACTCAAACCAGTGAAGTTTGAAGAGCTACTGGCCAGTGTGAACCGTGCCCTGAGTCATGCGACGGCACCCCCTGTCTTGAGCGAACCCGCCCTGGCAGAAGACGAGATCCCGACAGCCCGGTTCCCACAGATTATCGGCCAGAGCCCTGCGATGCAGGAATTGCTGGAAATCGTCGATCGTGTCGCGAAAACGGATACGAACGTCGTCATCACCGGGGAAAGTGGAACCGGCAAAGAGGTGATTGCGAAAGCGATTCACCAGAACAGCCGCCGCCGGAGCTTTCACTTTCAGGTCATCGACTGTACGGCCATTCCGGAATCCCTCTTTGAGTCGGTGCTGTTTGGTCACGCCCGGGGTTCGTTCACCGGTGCGGTCAAGGATCAGGAAG
The DNA here is from genome assembly GCF_036405755.1 of Schlesneria sp. NCBI lineage: Bacteria > Pseudomonadati > Planctomycetota > Planctomycetia > Planctomycetales > Planctomycetaceae > Schlesneria > Schlesneria sp. The sequence goes on along the minus strand of NZ_DASWWZ010000182.1, from coordinate 876 downwards.
GCCTGCTCAGTCGCAGCCACCGGGGGACCGCCTTCTTCGACGAGCTGGGAGAACTTCCCCTGTCCTCACAGGCAAAGCTGTTGCGAGCTGTGCAGGAGCAGGCGTTTACCCCGGTCGGCATGAGTGAACTGCGCAAGGTCGATACGCGGTACATCTGCGCCACAAACCGAAATCTGGAAGACGAAGTCGAAGCCGGTCGATTTCGACAGGATCTGTTTTACCGTCTCGGCGTCATTCATATCGAACTGCCCCCGCTACGCAAGCGGGGTGACGATGTTCTGCTGTTGGCCGACGCCTTCCTGACGCAGCTTCAACCCGACAATCGGCGGGTCACCGGGTACACCGACGAAGTGCAGGAATGTTTTCGCCGTTATGAATGGCCGGGAAACATTCGCGAACTGAGAAATGTCATCGAGCGTGCTGTCACATTATCGCGCACAGACAAAATCGAACTCACAGACCTCCCCAAACCCCTCCGCACAGCAACAACAAATTCTACTTCCCGACAAGTGTCGGATATCGCCGAAATTTCCCGCGAAGAAGCACTCGACAATGCCGACCGCGATTACCTGACCGCCTTACTTAAAAAGCATGAAGGGAACATCTCTCAGGCGGCTCGCCAGGCAGGACTTTCCCGGCAGGGGATGCATCGGCTGCTCAGTCGACATCGCCTCGATGCGGCCGATTTCCGACAACAATAGGAGAAATCGTCGCAGGCGGGTGAGTTCCGTTCACGCGTTTCTACTGTGCCGTGATCGCAGTAATGTGCGGTTGAGGAACGACTCGCGACGTGCCTCTTTGATGAAGCGAGATGGCTTTGAAGTTGTCGCAGGTCTCCGCACCGACTTCCTCGGTTCGCCAATCGACATCTACCCC
>NZ_DASWWZ010000181.1:0-21952 GCF_036405755.1 Schlesneria sp. | reverse complement strand
GGTACTCGAGTTTTCGGAGGTTCAGGTTGAGGGACGTAACATGCGCGAATTGAGGAATACGCAACGCCGTCGACGCCTGAGGATCATCAAGGCGAAAGACGCTCGTTCAGAAGAGCGTATCCGTAGCGTCGGCTCGTCATCCGAGAATCCCGCAAACTTAACGAGATCACGCGAGACCGCCGAGCAGAATCGAAAACGACTCGCGGCCGATTGCCAGGCTCAAATTCCCGTTCGGCTACGCATTGAGCACCCTGCACAGGAGTCGCTGCAAATCCAGATGGGCCGGGCCCATCTGTTGATCGGCAGTGATCCCAGTTGTGACATACAGCTCGACCACGCGGCCGTTCATCCACAACATGCAGCGCTGCAGTGGATCGACGGGCATCTCTTTTACTTGGATCTTTCCCCAAAAACGGCGAATGACGCACACGCAAGATCTGCGGGGCACTGGGTTGACCACCGTCCCATCTCGATCGGTCCCTTTCAGCTGTTCCGCGAGGATCCTCAGGTTCCGACCCCTCCCGTCGCTTCACCACTGGAGCGTTCTCCGGTTCTGACCTCGCACGTTCCTCAACTCGCATTGCAGTTCCTCGGCGTCGAGCAGAGCGATAACAAGTGGCCCATCAACCGGCTGTTGACCATGGTCGGTCGGGGGTCGCAGTGCAAGCTTCGGCTCAATCACCCGTCCATGCCGCACGTGCAGGCGTGTCTGATCCGCACCGAGCAGAGCTGCTGGCTGATCGATGTTGTGCGCGCCGGTACTACCGGGGTGAATGGTCGAGCCATTCGCCTCGCCCCGATCAGCGTCGGTGATGTTCTTCAGCTGGGACCCTTTCGCGTCGAAGTGGTCGAAACGACCTTTGCGCCGCTCCCCGCCCCGCCGCCGCCCGGTGCGAAGGAAGAAAACCCTCCGCGGAACAAAGTGAAGCTCTTCGCTCCAGGTAATTCTGACCTCGCACTCCCGCAGCGTGCAGGTGCCCGCAAAACAGCGACGCCCCCCAAATCCGCTTCCCTGGTCGACTCATCCGATTCCAGTTCGGCAATCACAGAAATCTCGCGGAACAGCTCGCCTGCTAACGTTGCCGCGAAGCGTGCGATTCCGGCCACAACCATCCTGGAAACAGGGCGGCCGGCTCAACTGAAAATGCCCAGCCGTGGGATCGATCCTCCCCACACGCATCACACTCCAGAGAAAACCGAAACAGGGTCATCCGATTCTCTTGAGAATGCGTCGATCCCCTTTCCACAGGAGTCGCCGCGAGCGGAAGAGAAGTCGGCGTCCAGAATGGAAGAGCGGACAAGTCCACACGTCCTGGACGAGACCCCTTCGGATGTCGGTCCAGCCATCAGCCCGGTCGTCAGTCCCGCCGCCACCACGTCCCTTACAGACAATGTCGACGAATTCCTGCGGGGACATCTGTCACAACTGGCTCAACTCCAGTCAAACCTGGATCGCCTGAAGCAGGTCTGCACAAGGCCTTCACGCCGCGCCATGTCCAAACGGGTCCGTGCTCAACTGGAAACATCGCTCCAGGAAACCATCCAGACCCAGCAACAGTTGCAGGAATCCGTTTCAAACTTCGCAAAATCGCTGAAGCAGTGATCCTGCCGCAAGTTTGGCAGTCCCCCGGGTCGCAGACTTCGCCGTAACGCTGAGCGCACCAATTCCTATCGCCGCTCGTTGATTGTGAGCAACATCCCCTCACGGGCATTCGCGCAAGGGCGAAACACACGTTGGTTGCCGTGCTGATCCAGCGACGCCGAGGGTCGAGCCAGTTCATCCTGACTCGACCCCGTCCGCCATCGATGACCGAGACCTTCGGTTCCGTTGTTCCCGCGTGACCAGATCAGCCACGCAGGGTGGCGGCGAGTTGGCTGGAACAGGCGGAAATCACCGACTGTTGTGCCGCTTCAATCTCTTCGCTGGTGAGCGTTCGATCAGAGCGATACCCAACCGTGACAACGTAGGACTTTTTCCCTTCGGGAATCTGCTTCCCGCGATACTGTCCCCCGAACGAAACAGACGCGAGCAGTGGTCCCGCCGCCTTGCGGACGGTCTCTTCCAGGTTCGCCCACGTCACCGGTTCATCGAGAACAAAGTTCAGGTCACGCACCGAAAGCTGTTGCGTGGGGAGGTCACGGAACTGGGGAATCAGGTCGGCGTGGGCCTCAAGGACAGCCAGATCCAGTTCCGCAATTGAAACCGTATCACGCAGGTCGAGCTGGTCGGTGACGGAGCGGTCGAGTTCCCCCATCCAACCCCACAAGTCGCCGTTCAGATAAACTTCGGCACCGCGTCCGGGGACGTACTGCGGCCCTTCCGTCGGCCGGACAGTCAGATCGATCGAAGGATTCACACGGCTGGCGACCTGTTCGATCACCCCTTTCAATTCCTGGAACGATCGACCACTGACACAGCCCAGCATTCGGGGCTCGGCCTGCTGTTCAGGAATCGACTTATCCGTTGAAAGGTAGACGCGGGCAATCTCAAACAATTGCGCATTGAACTGACCATGACGCTCGTTCTCGCGCCGTGAAACCAGCAGACTGGGAATCAGACTCTGACGCAACCGACTGAACTCGGGGAAGTCCGAATGCTCGATCGTGAGTGAGGGGAGTTCCCCACGCGGAGTGAACAGTTTTCGCTCCGTCTCATTGACGAGTGACACGGTGAGCGCTTCGTAGAATCCCGACGCGGTCAGCGTCTCGCGGACTCGATCACTCACCCGGTCCTGGAATCGCTTTTTGCTGGCACACAGCGGAACAGCCGCATCGGCAGGAATCTGATCGTAGCCGTAGATCCGAATCACTTCCTCGATCAGATCCACTTCCCGGGTCAGATCCAGACGATGCGAGGGAACATGGAACAGGGCGGACTGATCACTATCTCGCGACTGCAGCTTCAGTCCCAGGTCTTCCAGGATGCGGACCGCCTGCTCGACAGGGATGTCGATCCCCAGAATGCGCCGCAACTGAGGGAAGCGGAACAACACCGGTTCACGCTGCGCGGCAGGGGCCATCCCCGCGAAGATCGGTTCCGCGAGCAGTTCACCCCCGGCGAGTTCCAGAATCAGTTCGCAGCAGCGGCGGCTGGCCCAATCGGGTCCGAGCGGATCGAGGGCTCGTTCGAATCGATAAGACGAATCGCTGCGCAGCTTCAATTTGCGGGAAGCGTTGCGGATCGCCAACGGTGAAAACAGAGCCGCCTCAATCAGCACATTGCGAGTCGCCGTGGTAATCTCGGTTTCGGCCCCCCCCATGACTCCCGCGATGGCAACGGGTCGTTCCGCATCGGCAATCACGCACATCTCAGGAGTCAAAACGTACTCTTTGTGATCGATTGCCTGAAGCTTTTCATTGGGACGAGCCCGCCGGACAACGATCTTCTGTCCTTTCAGCTTGTCGAAATCGAATGCATGCAAAGGCTGCCCGCATTCCATCAGGACATAATTGGTAATGTCGACGATGTTGTTGATGGAGGCGATTCCAACGGTCTGCAGCCTCGAAACCAGCCATGCGGGACTGGGACCGACTTTGACTCCCCGGATCACGCGAGCGTGATACTGCGAACAGAGGTCAGCGGCCTCGATGGCGACGGAGGTGACCGATGCGGTCGTGGTGGTCCCAGCGCGTGGCGCGGCGGCGGGTACCTTGAGCGGCTTCTGGTAAAGCACGGCCGCTTCCCGTGCCACACCGAGATGGCCGAGACAGTCAGGACGATTACTGGTTACTTCCAGGTCGATGCAGAAATCTCCGTCCACCTCGTGAAACTCTTCGAGGTTCAGCCCGGACATCGTCAGACGGTCGGACAGTTCCCCAACCGCAACACCAGGCGAGACATATTCCTGCAACCAGTTCCAGCTAATCAGCATTTCTCTTCACCATCTTCCACAACACGGATACCACAATCCGCGAAGGTTCTCAGTTACACAGATCAAACGGGTGCCCAATTTAAGGGGGAAGCGTGTCACATTAGCCACAGACAGTCAAGATGCGCGATTGTTCGAGCAAATTGCCAGACGTGAATGGAGGCCTCGATCGAACCGGAAACTCTCCACCACCCGAGGCCATGTTGACGCACCCTCGCCGACGAGATCCCTCTGCGGCCCGATCGGGTGCCTTGCCAGAAGGAAACCTCTGTGTGTTACCCCTGTCCCCGAACGCCTGTGACCGATGTCTCCGGGGCAGACAGAGGACGGTCATGCAGTGGCATGCGACGTGGATTCTCGACCGATCAGGGGTGGCCCCTCGTCGCGGGGACTGAAATGAAGACCCTCAGAGCTCCGGATCATAGAACCGGGACACCTTAATGTCTGTTAATCATGATCGGCGCCGGCAAACACGTGACTGCCTGCACATTTGCCCCTCCTTGCCCGACAGTTTCTGTTTGGTTATGGTTAACTACATCGCTTGACGCCCCGCCTTGTCGTCCCGCCAGCCGACCCTTGAGTCTGAAGCACAGGATATTCACCATGCCGATGCAATCTTGGTTTGCCTGCCTCTTTGGCCTCTTCTTAGCCATCCCACTGGGACTGTTCGGCCAGGAAAAAAAAGCGGCTGATCCGCTCGACTGGCCTTACTGGCGTGGTCCTGAGATGAACGGCATCTCCCGCGAGAAGGATCTGCCGGATTCGTGGAGTCCCGAAGGGGAAAACTTGCTGTGGAGCAAGGCCGAACTCGGTACCCGTTCGACGCCCATCGTCATGAACGGCAAGCTCTATACACTGGTCCGACACAATCCAGGCACCACCAAAGAAGCGGAAAAAGTCGTCTGTGCCGATGCCGCCACGGGCGAAATCAAGTGGGAAAACGTCTTCAACGTCTTTCTGACAGACGTCCCCGACACACGCGTGGGCTGGTCCAGTGTCGTTGGTGATCCCGCAACCGGAAACGTCATCGCACTCGGTGTCTGCGGCTACTTCGTCTGTATCGACGGCGAAACCGGAAAAACACTCTGGTCCCGCTCGCTCAGCGAAGAATACGGCATGCTCAGCACCTACGGGGGCCGAACAAACTTCCCGATCATTTACGAGAATCTCGCCATCATCAGCGGCGTCGTGATCGGCTGGGGTGAAATGGCTCGCCCTGCTCACCGAATTATCGCCTTCGACAAACGGAATGGTCAGGCCGTCTGGTTCCAGAGTACCCGTCCTGCACCGGAAGATACGACCTATAGCTCACCAGCACTGACGGTCATCAACGGACAAGCTCAGTTTATCCTGGGCTGCGGAGACGGCAGTGTCTATGGCCTGCAGCCGCGCACCGGCAAGATCATCTGGAGCTATGACGCTTCACTTCGCGGGATTAACACCGCTCCGACGGTAGTCGGCAACACGGTCCTGTGTGGTCACAGTGAAGAAAACCTGGACGACACGGCAATGGGGGCACTCTTCGCGATTGACGCCTCCAAGACAGGAAACATCACCAAGACCGGAGAAATCTGGCGCAACAAGGAACAGTTCGTCGGCAAGACGGCCCCGCTTGTACTGAACGATCGCATTTACTCGATCGACGACGGTGGAGTCTTCTTCGTGAACGACCTGAAGACCGGCGAACAGATCGGGAAAGCCAAGATCGGGACCATCGGTCGAGCCAGTCCCGTTTACGGCGATGGAAAGATCTATGTCGTCGACGGAAATGGTCGGGCATTCATCTTCGCCCCGGACGAGAAAAAAGGCCTGAAGAAGCTTCATCAGTTGCGGTTGGAGCAAGGTGACGTCAATGCGTCGCCCATCATCTCGCACGGTCGCGTTTACATCACCTGCGAAACGATGATGTACTGCATCGGAAAAGCGGACGTAAAACCATCGGCCGATCCGATTCCGAAGATTGAACCTGAAGCCTCGGTTCAAAAGGATCAGACCCCCGCGACAGCACTGGTCGTTCCGGTGGAATCACTGCTGAAACCGACCAACAAACAGCAGTACTCGGTCTATCTGTACAACGCCAACGGACAGTATCTGAAGAAAGCGGATCCGAAAGACGTGAAGTACTCGATCCAGGGTCCAGGAACGATTGACGCAGCGGGACTTTACGCAGGACCAGGTGGCGCAACGAACGCCCCCGTCATCGTCAACGCGGAAGTGGGCGAACTGAAAGGTCAGGCCCGTATCCGAGTGATCCCCGAAATCACTCCAGAAACTCCGTGGCTCTTCACGTTCGACGATGGCCTGGTTCCCATTACGGGTGTCGGAATTCGCTATCGACACATCGCCGTTGATTATGACTTCTTCAAAGCGTTGAAGGAAAAAGACCCTCTCGCTGCGAAGCTCTATATCTACCTTTCCACACAATTCACCAACGTTCCCGCCCCCAAGGCGACGTATGACGACTCAACCCCGGCTCAGGCCTTTACCGCATTCAAACGATATCTGGGACTGATTGAAGCCATCACCAATCAGGATCAGGGCAAAGAGAAACTCGATGCTTCGTTGAAGTTGCTGCAGGATGAAGGGGTGATCTCGGAGTGGGCCTGGACCGGCAACGACCAGATCCCGATTCAACTGGTCGTGACGAAAGGTCCGCGAAAGGTCACGGGCAATGGCGTGATGTGCAAGATCACCACGATTCCGAAGGGGACCCGCAGTCAGGGCTGGATGGGACACCCGGGCTCAAAGAACTATGTCATTCAGGCGGATGTCCTGGCGAACCAGGTCGAAGCCGGGGTCGATGCTGATCCGAAAGCCAAGATGCCGGATATCGGCGTCACGAACCAGCGGTACCGTTTTGAGATGATGGGTGCCGCCCAGAAACTGAAAGTCTATTCCTGGGTCCCTCACGATCAGAAGGTGCACGAAGTCGACTTCCAGTGGGAACCGGAAGTCTGGTACACGATGAAGTTCATCGTCAACAACGAAGATCGCGATGGTGAGCGGGTGTCTGTTTGCCGTGGTAAAGCGTGGAAACGTGACGAACCGGAACCCGCGGAATGGTCGATTGAATGGGCGGACAGCCCCTGCAACGAGACCGGCAGCCCAGGCCTGGTCGGTAACGCCAAAGACGCCGAAATCTTCATCGACAACGTCAGGGTTGTACCCCAATAGGGAACGCCCCTGTAGTCTTAGACTCACGGAAGTCGGACGAGTCAGCCTGATGGAGCTCGTCCGATCAAAGTGAGGTTGGCAGACCTGGCACGAACAACAGACGGATCATTGCTGGCAGGTGAGCGACTTGCTTGCGTAAGCCGATCACCCGAACCACTTGAACCAATGAACCATCACTCAACGATGAATTGGCGCTAAGGAACCGAACATGAATTCTCGTTCAATGACGACTGTGATGTCGGCACTCTGGCTGATCTCAGGCCTGGCAGTAGCAGCCGATAAGTTTGATCCAACGGAAGACGCGCTGAACTTCATCAGCAAGATGAAAGTCGGCAAATATGACTGGCCGCAGTGGGGTGGATCGCCTCATCGCAACAACACCCCTCCCGGGAAGAACATCCCTTTCGAATGGAACCTGGAAACAGGCGAGAACGTCCTCTGGGCGGCTCCTCTGGGTTCGCAGACTTACGGCAACCCCGTCATTGCCAACGGTAAAGTGTTCGTCGGCACTAATAATACGCACGGCTACCTGAAGCGTTACCCCTCGAAAATTGACTTGGGTGTGCTGCTCGCCTTTGACGAAAAGACCGGAAAGTTCCTCTGGCAGGCATCGTCGCCCAAGTTGCCCACAGGCCGCGTTCATGACTGGCCACAGCAGGGGATCTGCTCAACCGTTTTCTGCGATGACACGCGGTTGTGGTACAACACCAGCCGTGGTGAAGTGGTCTGTCTCGACGTAGAAGGATTTCATGACGGCGAGAATGACGGCCCCTACAAGGCTGAGCCGAACCAGAACAAGGACGAAGCCGACATCATCTGGCGTTACGACATGATGGGCGACCTGGGTGTTTCCCAGCACAACATGTGTTCCTGTTCGATCACCTGCGTCGGCGACAAGTGCTTCGTGATCACTGGCAACGGTGTGGACGAAGGGCATATTAATATCCCTGCCCCGAACGCCCCGAGCTTCATCTGCCTTGATAAGAACACGGGTAAGCTGCTGTGGACGGACAAGTCACCCGGCATCAACGTGCTGCACGGTCAATGGTCCAGCCCCTGCGTGTTTGAAGCAGGTGGTCGTCAGCAAGTCGTCATGGGGGGCGGCGACGGCTGGCTTTACAGTTTCGATCCCGAAGGGGACGGCAAAGGAAACGCCAAGCTGCTCTGGAAGTTCGACGGCAACCCCAAAGAGTCACTCTATGTTCTCGGTGGTCGCTCGACTCGCAACCATCTGATCAGCACTCCCGTGTTCTATGACGGATACGTCTACGTCGGGATGGGGGAAGACCCCGAGCACGGCGAAGGAAACGGACACCTTTACTGCATCGACCCCACCAAGGATGGAGACATCAGCCTTGAACTGGCCGTGGATGACAAAGGAAAAGAAATCCCGCACCGACGCCTGCGAGCCGTCGACACGACCAAGGGTGAGAAAGCCATTCCCAATCCCAACGCGGGAGCGATCTGGCACTATGACGTCGTTGACCGCAACAAGAACGGCAAGAAAGAATTCGAAGAAACCATGCACCGCACGATGGGTAGCGTCGCCATCAAGAACGACCTGCTGTTCGTGACCGATATCGGTGGTCTGGTTCACTGTGTCGATGCGAAGAAGGTCGAAGACGGCAAGCCCGTCGTCTACTGGACCCACGATATGTTCTCTGCCGCCTGGGGATCCGTTCTGATCGTCGATGACAAGGTGTATGTTGGTGACGAAGATGGAGACATCACGGTCTTCGAACTCTCTAACAAGCTGAATGTTCTCGCTGAGAACAATATGATCAACTCGCTCTACACCACTCCCGTGGTTGCGAATGACACCTTGTTCATCGCAAACAAGAGCACCCTGATCGCCATCAAGGAAGGTGCCAAGCTGAAGGGTGGAGTCAAGCAAGGTTCAACCGAAGACGGCGGAAGCGAATAACCCGCTTTCACCCAGAACGCTTTCCTGCAAAACCTGCCTCGCCCACCCGGTGAGGCAGGTTTTTTCGTTGGGTCCCCCCCCCATGCAGAGTGTTCCCGCTGCACAGGCGAACGAACTTCCGTGCAACGGCCTGGTGCTCGTCCCCGGTGTTTTGGGCACGGCCGCGACAGAGGCGACCTTGAGACGGCGAAAAGAAAACTCCTGCACTGACAGAGTTCTTCGTACCGTTTCTGAAATAGCGTCGTCTCTGGTTGTGAGCGGCCAGACTTCGTAAATTCGACGTTCGACGCGGGCCCAGTTCAGGCCATTCCGCCCAAGGAGTTCCCATGACCCTTCCATCCGTTCCCGCTGGTCGGCAAACCGTCTCTGCTTACCTGGTCAGCCGACATGCCCTCAAAGCCCTGGACTACTACCGCGACGTCTTCGGCGCAACGGAAGCCTACCGACTGATGATGCCCGATGGCCGATTGGGTCACGCCGAATTCTGCATCGGTAACAGCACCGTCATGATCTCCGACGAGTTTCTGGAGTACGGCTGCAAGTCTCCTTCAACACTGGGCGGTTCCCCGATCACGATGCACGTCTATGTGGACGACGTCGATGCCGTCTTCCAGAAGGCGCTTGACGCCGGAGCGAAAGAGCGCACCCCCGTCATGGATCAGTTCTACGGTGACCGCTCCGGACAGATCGAAGACCCCTTCGGTCATATCTGGTGCATTGCCACCCATAAACAGGACATCAGCCCGGAAGAGATGCAGCGTCACATCAGGGAAAGCTCGAGCACGAACGAACCTCAGAATCCCTCGTGAAACTCAGGGGGACTGAACCTGGAGTGACAGGCCGATCAAATGAGTCACGGGTTCCCAGATAACGACGGGTTCTGGTCGAAGTTTCGATAAGGTTCGTACCGGTAATACTTGGGGCGATCATCCAACCGGACATGCAACCACGCGATGCCCGCTCCTGCCGTGCTGAGCCAGACGGGGCGGGCGTCGAGCCGCTGTTCCATGGCGGTTCCCACCCGTTGCCAGAGGGACTGCCGCTGAGACTCGGGTGCTTCACGAACAAACGCACCCAGGTGGCAATATGCCGTCGCGGCAGCAACGGGACGGGGAACGATCAGGACCGCGTCGTGACCCAGGTTCGCAAACTCAACAACATCCCCGTGCCCGCTGCATCCAAAATGCTGCTGAAAAGGAGTCGGATCAGGAGTTCGAGCCAGCCCGGGACTTTCAACGAGTACAAACTCAAAGGGCTGGAGTGCTGTTGCTCGGGTCACCGGCGGCGTTTCCCAGCGGAACTCTGCAAAGGGAGACGTGGCCAGAACGTCATTGAAGTACGACCGAAACTCCGAGTCGACCTGCCACGCTCGAATGACAGCAAGGAATGTCATCGGAAGGAGGTCGCCGTCGAGACCGATCCGGACAAGACGACCGCCGTCGAATGATTGGCTTCGATAGGTCCACATGAATCGGATCACCCGATGATCAGAGAACGGACTGACGAAAGCCACCATAACGCCTCACGCAGTGAGGCGCAAAGGGGAATTTTCACCGCTCATCTGGTGGAAGGCCATTCGAGGGACCGAAGCCGTCAACGACTGAAACCCATCATCAGGACGAACGTGCGGTACGGCAGAAATTTCAACGGACTGCTACCGCTCGTTCTCGTCTTCGTACCCCGGTGTCCTTTGCAAGGCCTCTCGTCGGCATCACTGCTCTTGCGGAACACCGATTGCCTGCTGAGACGCGTCAAGTCGGACACTTTGCTCGGGCAGTGGTACATTCTCGAAGCGGAAGTTGACTGTCTGCTCCTTCACGTTTCCGTAGAGCTTGAACGCCACTTCGAATTCCTCAGGAAACTTGCCGTCGGGATGTCGCGAATAGAGCCGCTGAATTGTGGCTCCTCGTTCAACTTCTGTCACACTGACGATATCACCGGGCTGACCTTGGACGATACTCAGGAAATGGTCCTTGCCGCACTGCAGCTTGATGGTTTGCGGCACCACATCCTTGAGACTTCGGATCATCTTCAATCCTGCCGTCTTGAAATCCGGTTCCGTCAGTGGGGTCTTGGCACGCTGAGGAACGTTCTCGATCGTCACCTCTTTCGTACTGTCTGCGGTGAGGTATTTGAACGAGCCCTCAAGAACGTCAATTTGTGCCGGCATCTTGGCAGGGGTATCAACGAACATTCGAACCCGAAGTGTCATCGGAGGATGGCCCGTGGGAAGCGTACTGGTGACGTCAAACGGGAGGAACGTTTTCTGCGGATCGATGCCACTCGGGGGAACTCGCTTGGAACGCTTGAGCGTGCCGCCCCCCTGGGTGGTGATTGTTTTTGAGGTGGCTCCCGTCGCCCCACAAATCCCCTCCAGACCCTCACCCTGCACGTCGATCAGAATTTCAAGGACCTCTGCTCCTGGAGATGAACTTGAAAGAGACGCCGCGCTCCAGGCCGATTTGGCCGTCAGAGTCAGCCCCTCGGGAAGCCCGTCCACGGACGATGCGGAGACCGCTTCGGTCTCACCCAGCAATGCGTCGAGTTCTCCGCCTACAACCGGTGTATTCCCACCGAAAAGGCCGAGATCCATCCCCGTTCCCGGAACACCAACCCCGCCACTCAATCCCCCCGTCATCGCCATCATCATGACGACTGCCGGTAATTGCTCGAGTTGCTGCTGCGCCGAATCAGGGACGCTGGTCGATACCTTGACCACTGAGTTGTTGACGTCCACCTTCAGGTTCGTCAGCAGCATCTCGCCAATCTCGGCAATCAGCGGAGGAGCGAACTGCTTGAACCCGTCAAACTGTGTCCTAAGTTGACCCAACTGTGTGTCGAGGTCTTCCTTGACCTTCTGCGTCCCCTCGGGGGTGCTGCTGAGTGCAGAAACCTGCAAGTCAAAGCCCCCCTTCACCGTCAGACCAAGCCGCCCTCCAATCAGGCCATATTGCTCATTCGCCTTCATTGCCTGAGAAAGAAAATCGGGTGATGAAGGAGCATTTTCCGAAGGGACCGCGGTCGAAGTTCCGGCGTTCCGATTCAGCCCGGCGATAACCAATTGCGGGGTTGCATCGATGTCGCTGAACTCTTTCCTGGGGATGACTGTCTCTCCCCGGTCCATCGTGACGAGTAACTCGGCCATGGTTCCCACGATCAGCGTATCTGGAGCAGGTGACCAGCCACCAAAACTCCCCTTCTGCCCCTCCTTGGGTGGAACCTCGAAGTAAGTCTTGCCCGCTTTCTCAACCAGAGTACTCGTCGGTTCTGTCTGAGCGATGGCCTTCAGGTCGATGGGCTTTTTCGACTTAACGACGATGACCAGGTGACCGTCGTCCAGGGACGTCGCAGGAACTGCCGGACCCGGCATCCCCGCTCCCCCCATTCGCGTTGCGGCTTCACGGGCTTTCTGGACGGTCCCCATCAGATCGACCACTCCGATCGAGAGACTCTCGATATCGGCCGGTGCCATCCCCAGTTGCTTCTCAAGATCCTGCAACGCGGTCTGTGCGGCCGGCTGGCGGAGTGGTCCCTGCAGCAAAGGTGCCTGCAGGATGTCAGCGACTTTTGCATGCACCAGCAGATCAATTTCCGCCGGCATCCAGCGTAAGGCCAGGGTCTTCTCCGCAGGCGAAATCTGCTCGGCGACAGCAGGCTGCTGCGCCGGAGGGGGCGTGGGAACATGAGCGGGTGGCATCGCCGACATGGGCATACCATTCATCGGCATCGTGGTCACGGGAGGAGGTGCCGCAGGAGGCTGCTGATTCAGAACGCCCGAAGCGAAAATCCCGACACCGATCAGTGCCACCACGGCGATGGAACCGCCGATGATGAGTGGCAGCGAAGACCCCCCTTCTGCGGAGCTCCCCTTTTTCGCACCCTTCTTCACCCCTTTGGCAGGAGCCCGACCGCTACCCCCACTACCGGAAGAACGCTTTTTACCCGAGGACGACCTTGATCCTTCGTCGACGTCGTCGTCAAAGTCATCGTCGAGTGGCTCTGGCTGGAAGACTTCGGCGCACTTGGGGCACCGGACCTTCTTGCCGAGTTTGTCGTCTGACAAATTCAATTTTGCCGTACAGGCTGGACATTCAACGGCAACTTTTCCGGCCATGAAGCGTCAACTCCAGATAGAGACGAGAAACTATCGCGCCAGCAATGCATCGACGGCAGAACCGATGTCGGGACTCTTCATCAGGGTTTCCCCCACAAGGATGGCCCGGGCTCCACCTGCCTTCACGCGGTCAATGTCAGCTCGCGTTTTTATGCCACTCTCGCTGACCAGAAGGGTCTCGGCGGGAATGTGGCGGGCGAGCGCAGACGTGCGATCAAGATCGGTTACGAAGGTCCGCAAATCACGGTTGTTGATCCCCATTAGTGCTGGCTCGAGCTTGAGCACCCGGTCGAGATTCTCAACATCGTAAAGCTCAATCAGCGATTCCATGCCAAGCTCTGCGGCATAGAAATAGAGGTCTCGCAACTGGCAATCGTCCAGGCATTCCGCAATCAGCAGAATGCAGTCGGCCCCTGCAGCCCGTGCCTCCAGTACCTGATAGCGATCAATCAGGAAGTCTTTCCGCAGCACCGGAATCCCGACGACCGACCGAATGGCCGTCAGATAATCGAGATGCCCGAGAAAGAAATGCTCATCCGTCAGCACGCTCAAACACGACGCACCATGTGCCTCATAAATCCGAGCGATCGCAACGGGATCGAAGTCCGCCCGAATCACCCCTGCGGAGGGCGATCCCTTCTTCACTTCTGCGATCAGACCGATATCCGACGCGGCCCGCAGAGCCCCCACAAAATCGCGGACGGGTGGCGCCGATTTGACTCGATCAAGCAGCATTTCCTCAGGTCGCAGCCGCCGCGCCTCGGCGACTTCGTTCCGCTTGTGATCGATAATCTCGTTCAGAATATTCGGCGATTTTGAGGGCGTCATGGGGCAGTCAGATTCGTTTCATGAAAAGTGTTCTCAGACTCGTATCTTATCGCTGGGCGTGATGACGCGAAACCATGGCCTGGGGTTTCGTCCACTCCTCCACTCCTTGAGTGGCATTCGTCCGGCAAGCACAGAACGGATTGAGACACGGCCAACGAGATTCGTTCACGCTTGGCCCGCCCGGCATGAACGCGAGTTATTCGTCGCAGAGACATGCGGGCAGTTTGCCGGTTCGCTCAAAAGGGGGACCACCCCGCCAGGGATCTGTCTCTCGGTCAGGATGAATCTGCCATCGGCGAATGACGATAGGGAAACATCTCTCCACGTCCCCCTCTCGTTATCATTCAGTCGTTTCATTCACATGTACAGATGCATTCTGTTTCGCAGGCCACAGAGGTTTGATACCGTGGGCACTCTTCCTGATCATCCTGTGATGGTTCCGCAAGTTCACGCGGGGCCTTCGTCGTCCCCTTCCAGATTATGGAGCCGCCCATGATTGACCCGATCGCAAACGCACCTGCTGCTGAAGCCTCTTCCCCGCAGTTTGCCCGCCGTTCTTTTCTGGCCGTTGCGGCTGGCGCCGTGGGACTCGCCGCATCGAAGGGACTCGCCCGTGACTTCGGCCCTCATGCCGCCCCGGTCCGCTATCCTGACCCAGACATCGTCACACTCGACCCCCGGTTCAAAAAGTACGCCCTGGGTAACACCCCCATCCAGCGACTTTACCATAGTCCTGACATGCTGTGGGCCGAAGGGCCGGCATGGAACGGCGTCGGCCGCTACCTGCTCTGGAGCGATATCCCCAATAACGTGCAGATGCGCTGGCTGGAGGAAGATGGCCATGTCACCACCTTCCGCCATCCCGCCGGCAACAGCAACGGGAACACGTTCGACTTTCAAGGGCGCCAGATCTCGTTTGAGCACGGCAATCGACGTGTTGTCCGGTACGAGCATGACGGCACCATCACCGTGCTGGCGGACAAGTTCGACGGCAAACCACTTAACGCACCCAACGACGGTGTCGTCCATCCCAACGGGGATATCTGGTTTACCGATCCCGGCTACGGAGCGCTGATGAACTACGAAGGCGAAAAATCGCCCAACGACTCCAAGCAGCCTAATCAGAAAGAGGCGGTCTACCGGATCGACGGCAAGACGTTGAAGATCGAAAAGCTGACGGACGAAATCTACAAGCCCAACGGAATCTGCTTCTCACCCGACTACAAGAAAGTCTACGTCGCCGACACCGGGGCATCTCATTACGACGAGGCACCGAAGAACATCAAGGTCTGGGACATCATTGATGAAAAGAAACTCGGCAAAGGGAAAGAGTTCGCATCGATGAAATTCAAGCGGCCCAGTCCCGCCAATCCCCAGACAACGGAAGAACCCGCCGGTTTCGCCGACGGCATCCGGGCAGACATCGACGGGAATATCTGGGCAAGTGCCGGTTGGGTCGGTGAA
The DNA here is from genome assembly GCF_036405755.1 of Schlesneria sp. Taxonomy (NCBI): domain Bacteria; kingdom Pseudomonadati; phylum Planctomycetota; class Planctomycetia; order Planctomycetales; family Planctomycetaceae; genus Schlesneria; species Schlesneria sp. The sequence goes on along the minus strand of NZ_DASWWZ010000181.1, from coordinate 6,579 downwards.
GGCTACGACGGGGTCCACGTCTTCGAGCCCAAAGAAGGGGTTCGCATCGGACACATCCGCCTGCCGGAAATCTGCAGCAACGTCTGCTTCGGCGGTTCGAAGAGAAACCGCCTCTTCATGACGGCCAGCACCTCCCTGTACGCCGTCTACGTCGAAACCAAAGGTGCCCATATCACCTGATCGCGTTTCGTGTGACCGACGCAGAAGAGACTCGCCCCCACTTGTCCTGATCCGGCAGGTGGGGGTGCTTTTTTGGCTGTTCACGCAGTGGTCTGAGAAATTTGATGACACCTTTCTCCGGAACGGGTGTCACTTCCGGTAACGCCGGATCGAAAGGGACTCAGCCGGTAGAAAGCCCTTCTGGTTTGTGACATAGCGAATCAACATTTGCGGGGCGATCAGGTATGATCGGCGAGCGTGGGGTCGTGTATTTCAAGTATTGAGCTGGTGAATCAGATATGGCCACTTTGGGTGTAAACATCGATCACGTTGCAACGGTGCGGCAGGCACGAAGAACGATTGAACCGGACCCTGTCTGGGCGGCGGCGCTCGCGGAACTCGGCGGTGCCGACGTCATTACCGTTCATCTGCGCGAAGATCGACGGCACATCCAGGACCGCGATGTTCGCGTGCTGAAGCAGACCGTCCAGGTGAAGCTCAATCTCGAAATGGCCGCCGAACAAGCCATCACCGACTTTGCTCTGGAAGTCCTTCCGCAACAGGCGACACTCGTTCCGGAAAAGCGTGAGGAAGTGACGACTGAGGGGGGGCTGGACGTCGTCGGTAACTTTGATCGTGTCCGTCGCTGTGTCGATCAACTGCACGCCGCCGGGATCATCGTCAGCCTGTTCATAGATCCATCAGAAAAGCAGATTGAAGCGACCAGGTCTCTCGGTTGCGCCGCGGTCGAACTCCACACCGGTCGTTACGCTGACGCTCCCAGCCCCGCCGCACAGGCAGAGGAACTGGAGCAACTTCGTCGCGCCGGTCAGTTCGCGCGCGACTGCGGATTGGTCCTGCATTTCGGACACGGTCTGACTTATCGCAACGTCCAACCGGTCGCAGCGATCCCCGGCGCGGGAGAATTGAATATCGGCCACAGCATCGTCGGTCGCGCAATCATGGTTGGCTTCACACAAGCGGTCAGGGAAATGCGAGAGCTCATCGTCACCGCAAAGTGATCACTCCCGCAGGAAACTGCAGAAGGTCTGAACTGCGGACTCGATTCTCCCACTACCTTAACTGGATCCTACACAGGAACACAGCACGACCAATCGCGGTCGTGCTGTGGTGTTTTGAGGTTGTTTACTGCGGTGAGATCTGCATTTCGCTGTTGTACTGTTCGTAGTAGTCGTTGATCTCGCCGTCGACGTCGAAGATGTGGGCGACCAGTGCAGCGCGGGCCCACATGCCGTTGCGTGCCTGGCGGAAGTAGAACGCCCGTTCGTCTTCATCGATCGAAGGGGGGATCTCGCCGAACTCTTTGTCGCGGGGGAACGGATGCAGGATCGCCGCGTAGGGCTTCATGCGTGCGACCAGCGACTTTGTCAGCTTGAAGTGCGAATAATCGAGCTCATTCAGTTCCTGTTCCTCGGTACCCGAATTGTGTTCGCGCTGAATGCGGGTCATGTAGAGGGCATCGAACTGTTCGATGACCGGTTTTCCGTCGAGCTGATCTTCCAGCGAGTGACATTCACGAATATCCACCTTGGCGTCGATCAGTTTGTCTTTCATATCGCGGGGCAGCGCCAGCGCCGGATGCGGCGGCGAAATGAACACCAGCCGGACCTGTTCGTGCAGCGCCAGCAACTGAGCCAGTGAGCGGACCGTTCGACCACGTCGAATATCTCCGCAGAATCCGATCGTCTTCCCGGCAATCCCCTTCCTCAATCCGGGAAACTGCTGACGCAATTCGTCGTAGCGGGTCCACTGACGGGAATCTTTGGGGTCAGTGAAACTGAAAGCGCGCTGAATCGTGTAGATGTCAAGCAGCGCTTGCGTGGGATGTTCGTCTGATCCCGCCCCGGCATTGATGATGGGGACACTGCGACGCTGGCTGTCCGCCAGCGTATTCATCATGTAACCGCAGCATTCCGCAAACTTGGGAATGTGACTGCGCATGATGATCAGGTCGAAGTAGCTGCTGAACATCCGGATGGAATCAAAGGGCGATTCCCCCTTCGCCTCGGACGAGACCGACAAGTCGCGGACTTCGTTGCAGGTCATCCCCAGAATCTGACAGGCTGCGGCAAACGACATGAATGTTCGGGTTGAGGGCTGCGTGAAGTACAGCATTGCCCGCTTGTGTGAGAGCAACGTATTCAGGAAGCGATGCCCTTCTTTTGATTTCGCCAGCAGACGAATCTTGTCGGCCAGACGACAAAGCTTATCCAGCAGAGGCCGGGTGAACTGGCCCGAGAAAATCAGGTGCCGCAGTCGGTCACCCGAGAAGAAATCCGGTGATTTGGCCTTGATCGAGCGATCGAGGCGACTTTCATAATCCGCAAAACTCAGGTCGTCGGACATGCGCTCTTTCAAATTGTAGTCGTGTCATCAGGAATGATCGGACACGGGCCAGCCAGATAACAGACAGATTTCTACGGCAAAGATCGTTCGCGTTTCACCTGCGCGCCCGCAGCCGCCCGTCGCTCCGTAAAAATGGGTCCGTTCCCACCCGTGACCTCAGACCTCAAGGGATCTGCGCAACCGCTATTCTAGCTCACACCTAGAAGTCCGCAATAAGTTTCTCGTCACATGGAGAAACACTTTCCTGTTCCATTCAATCTCCCTGATCCACACAGAACCCCACGACAATAAGATCTTGCACAAACGGAGTTTATTTCACCGATTTCACGCAAGTGCTCCAATTTCAGCCACCGCATCCCCGAACTGAAGGCATACTGAATTATGCCGATCCAAGGTTTCCCCACCTTGACCTCACCGGGATAATGTCCTTGCGGGGCGGCACGGGTCCCTTGTAAGCTCCAAAGACAGATTGTCACCCTTCCGTCATTCATCCGGTCCAAAACATTCAGGTGCAACGTGGCACTCACCGACCGCGATCGTAGTCTTCTCGAACGCTGCCTTGCGCGGGACAGCAGTGGCTGGCGTGACTTCGTTGATCGATTCTCTGGCCTGTTTGTCCACGTCATTCATCACACGGCGGAAGCCCGTAGCGTCAAGCTCAGCCCCAGTGATGTGGACGATCTTTGTGCCGAGATTTTCCTGGCTTTTCTCGCGAATGATTTTGCCATTCTGCGGCGATTCAAAGGGGAAAGTTCGCTCGCCACTTATCTGGCGGTGATTTCCCGCCGGATCGTCGTTCGCGAAGTGATTTCCCGCCGCATGGCTGAAGCCATGGGACACGTGAAGTCTCAGACGGCCAACGTCGAGATGGCCCATGCAGGCTTGAACGAGTTCACACGAATCGAGAACCGCGAGTTAGTCCAGCGCATGCTCGAGGGCCTTCCCGAACGCGAAGCAAACATCATCCGGCAGTTTCATCTGGAAGGTCGGACTTATCGTGAAATCGGTGAGCGACTTGGCATTCCGGAAAACTCCATCGGCCCGACTCTGGCCCGCGCACGGGAAAAACTGAGACACAATCTCTCGGGCAGCATCAACTAGATCATCCTGCGCGACTCCAGCCACGGGTGCTGCGTCCCACTTCTCCAGACGATCACTCGAAGCTCCGCATCGGTTAACCGCCTCTCAATCCTGGCAGCGCGTTCGCAGGAGTGATGATCCCGCGACAGCATCTCCGTTCCTCGTTAACCTGTGATCGACACAGACTCGCTTGGCCGCCGCCGTCTCATGCCTGCCCGGCGGCGAGCGACGTTCACCGAGTCTTTCGATCAAGTTGCCCGTCGTTTGAAAGGCGGTGTGGTAGCACACCGGATCCAACAGGTACCTGCTTGGCCCCGTCGCACCACTTCGCTGAGATTATCCCGCTGGGAGACTCTGCCGCAGTTGTGCGATTCGGCGACTCCATCGACCTTTCCACGCACCAATCCGTCCGAGCCCTGTACGACAGCCTGTCCACGTCTCCGCCGCACGGATCGCTGGAGCTGGTCCCCGCATATGCCACGGTCACTGTCTATTACGATCCACTGAAGAGCACATTTGAAGAAATTCGCCGGGACCTGCAGCGCGCCGTGGAGCTGCTCGAGACCCTGCCGGATTCGCCCCCTGAGACGGTCGAAATTCCCGTCTGCTACGGAGGTGATTTGGGTCCCGATCTGGAGTATGTCGCCGAGTTTAATCGTCTGTCCTGCGACGAGGTGATCGAGATTCATTCCAGTCCGGTATATCTGGTCTATATGCTCGGCTTCACACCGGGATTTCCCTACCTGGGCGGGTTGTCCGAGCGTATCGCCACTCCCCGGCGGACGTCACCTCGCCTGCAGATTCCCGCCGGATCAGTCGGGATCGCCGGGAATCAGACGGGCATCTATCCCCTGCAGACACCGGGTGGCTGGCAGTTGATCGGGCGAACTCCCCTCGCTCTGTTCCGTCCTGACAGATCGCCACCGACGATCCTGCGGGCCGGTGATCAGGTGCGGTTCCGTCCCGTGAAGACGTTCTCCGAGGCCCTCGATGGGATGCAAACACCATGAGCGTGCGTGTCATCCGCCCCGGCCTCTTAACCACCGTGCAGGACCTGGGACGATTCGGTCACCAGCAGTATGGCGTTAGTGTCGGCGGTGCCATGGACTCGATCAGCCTGCGGATTGCGAACTTGCTGGTGGGGAATGCATCCGGAAGTGCCGCACTGGAAATCACGCTGGCCGGGCCTGTCCTGTCGTTTGACCACGACGCCCTGATTGCAATTTGCGGCGCCGACCTCTCGCCGCGTGTCGATGGGACCCCGATCGCCTCTTGGCGACCGGTCTGGGTCCGGCAGCAAAGTCGACTTGAATTCGGGCCCCCCGTCCGAGGTTGCCGCGCCTATCTGGCCATCGCAGGGGGCTTCGATGTTCCTTCTGTGCTCAACAGTCAAAGCACCTACCTGCGTGCGAATCTGGGCGGGTTCCAGGGGCGGGCTTTGCAGGCGGGGGACCTGCTCAAGACCGGCCCGATCTCGGACTGGGGTCAAGCAATGATCGCAGAACTCTCGGCCCTGGCGGGAAATCAGGGGCGATCCGAAGCAAAGTGGTTTGCCGGAGCCGATCTGTGCGAACTGGACCTCACCCCCCCGGTCCGCGTGCTTTGCGGAGGTCAGTTTGACTGGTTCACACGGGCAAGCCAGCAGGCATTCTTTCGCGAAGTCTTCACCGTGACGAACCAGTCAGATCGCATGGGGTACCGACTGAAGGGTCCGCCGCTGGAACTCGTCCACCCACGGGAATTGATTTCAGAAGGGGTGACGATGGGATCGATTCAGGTCCCGGCAGGGGGACAGTCGATTGTCCTGATGGCGGACCGACCGACAACCGGCGGCTACCCGAAGATCGCTCAGGTCGCCACTGTCGACCTTGCTCGCCTGGCCCAGGCTCGCCCTCAGGACAAAATCCGCTTTACACCGATTTCCGTGGACGAGGCCCAGCAGGCTCTCCGAACACAAGACGCGACGATGCAGAGACTGACGTCCGGCCTTGTTCTCATGGTTCGTTAACACCTTTCGATCGAAAGCCTGATGGGATGAAACGCCTCGTCGATTTGAACTGCGATATTGGCGAAAGTTTCGGCGCCTATACCATGGGACAGGACGCCGAAGTCCTTGAGTTCGTGACGTCCGCCAGCATCGCCTGCGGCTTCCATGCAGGCGACCCCGCCACGATGCGCCGAACTGTCCGTCTGGCACTCGAGAAAGGGGTTGCAATCGGAGCCCATCCGGGACTGCCTGATCTGGTTGGATTCGGGCGCCGAGCCATGAAGATTACGCCGCAGGAAGCCAGCGATCTGGTCACCTATCAGGTTGGTGCTCTTGCAGCGTTCGTCACGGCGGAAGGAGGTACCATGCAGCACGTCAAACCGCATGGTGCCTTGTACAACATGGCAGCGCGAGACCCTGCACTGGCAGATGCCCTTGCCCAAGCGATCCGCAGCGTGAACCCGGGCCTGATTCTGTTTGGTCAATCGGGGAGCGAACTGATCGCGGCGGGTTTGCGGGCGGGACTCCGCACGGCGAGTGAAGTATTTGCCGACCGGTCCTATGAAGAAGATGGTTCCCTCACACCGCGAGACCTTCCCGGAGCGGTCATCGCCGATGCGGAAACCGCTGTGCGGCAGGTACTCACGATGCTGCAATCGGGAACGGTGACGTCTCGACAGGGAACCACAGTCCCGGTCGACGCCGAGACTATCTGCCTGCACGGCGACAGCCCAGAGACTCTGGAATTTACCAGACGCATCCGCAACTCGCTGGAAGCCGCTGGCATCACCGTCAGCGCATTCAGCTCAGCGCGAAACTAAGAACTCGCCATGCTGCTTTGTCGGTCCGCTTCGCTTCGTGAAGGGCTGAGCGAAAACCGAACCCTGCCGGAAGAGTTGTCCTTCAGCGGCCCGTTCCTCAGTCTGCAATCGACTTCGTCGAATCGAGGACCAGTGCGCAACACCCAGAAAGGAAGAACATTCCCG
>NZ_DASWWZ010000180.1:0-21655 GCF_036405755.1 Schlesneria sp. | reverse complement strand
AACCGCCGTCCTGGCTCGCTATCTCGATAAGATGTCCACGACGTACATGACGTTCCTGGAAGACGTTCCCGGCTTTGTCTGGAACAATCCCCCCGAAAACAACTTCGTCGATACAGCGGTTTTCGAGAAACTGAAGCAGCTTCAGATTCTGCCATCCGAGCTTTGCACCGATGACGAATTTCTGCGTCGCGTGACACTCGATCTGACCGGTCGTCTGCCGACTGCGGAAGAAGCGAAAGCCTTCCTTGCCGAGACCAGCCCTTCGAAGCGGACCATTCTGGTCGATCAATTGCTCGACAGTCCCGAATACGCCTCGTTCTGGGCCTTGAAGTGGGGAGATGTGCTTCGCTCCAACAGCAAAAAGCTGAAGGTCGCCGGCGTCCATAAATTCCGTCAGTGGATCTACGAAGCGATGCTCAACGATAAGCCGCTCGATCAGTTCGCTCGCGAACTGCTGACGGCCAACGGCAGTGTCTTCGAAAATCCTCCGGCCAACTTCTGGCGTGCCAGCCGTGATCCTCAGGACGCCACGGAAACAACCGCTCAGCTCTTCTTGGGCGTGCGAATTCAGTGTGCGAAATGTCACAACCATCCATTCGAACGATGGACACAGGATAACTACTACGGGATTGCCGCCGCGTTCGTTCGTGTGGGCCGCAAGAACTCGGTTGATACCGAAGAAGAAGTCATCTTCTCGCAGAATGGCGGGGAAGTGACCCAGCCACGCACGAACAAGCAGATGAAGGTGCACCTGCTGCTGAAAGGGGACGTCGACGTTCCTGCGGATCAGGATCGCCGGGTGGTCTTCGCCGAGTGGTTGACGGCACCGGAAAATCCCTTCTTCGCCAAGAGCGTTTCGAACCGAATCTGGGGTCACCTGCTGGGCCGGGGTATTGTCGATCCAATCGATGACTTCCGTGATTCGAACCCACCGTCGAACGCACGTCTGCTGGAGGAATTGTCGACGCAGTTCGCGGCCAACAACTTCAGCCAGAAGTGGGCCATTCGCACGATCTGCAACAGCCGGACTTATCAGCTCAGCTCACGTAAGAACCAGTTCAATAAAGACGACGAGATCTACTGCTCACACGCGAATACGCGGTTGCTGTCGGCAGAACAGTTGCTCGACGGGATCTGTGCTGTGACCAGCGTCCCCGAACAGTTCCCAGGAATGCCACTCGGAACCCGGGCGTGCGAACTGGCCGATCCCCCGACCGATCACTACTTCCTGAAGGTGTTCGGTCAGCCACAACGGGAAATGGCTTGCCAGTGTGAGCGGTCGAGCGAATCCAACCTGTCCCAGGCCTTGCAGATGATCAACGGACCGGTTGTTCACAACAAGCTGCGGGCCGACAATGGTCGCATCGCAACGATGCTGAAAGAGAACAAGTCGGAAGAAGAGATCATCACCTCGCTGTATCTGGCTGCTCTGGCCCGAGTTCCTTCCCCGGAAGAAATGGCCGCCTCCAAGCAGCACATCGCTGGCCAGCAGGATCGGCGTCAGGCGTTTGAAGACGTCGGTTGGGCCATTTTGAACTCGAAGGAATTCCTGTTCCAGCACTGAGGATTGACCGTCCACACGAAAGTGTGGCGATGCTGCCGCGGTTCCTCTGTCCGTGAAAACGGATCACCGCACGAATTGCCTGCGAACGGGCGATGAATCCCCTGGACTCATCGCCCGTTTGGTTTTTGAGAGTGCGTCAACAGGATAAGGTGACCGAACTGGATTCGTTTTCGGGTGACCTGGTCCGTGTTTCGGATGCAGGAAGCGTCCATTCAGCCGCGGTGTGGCGCGTTGCCGGTTCCCGGTGTTGGAGCCCGCTCAGGCTTCCCCCACGATCTCGTCAGTTTCCGGGTCCGCCGGTCTGGCCGGCCTGATTGGCCGGGGTGGGGTCGGATTCGAGGGGATCGAGTCCGCCGGTCAGCAGCATCCCCTGAATTTCGATGGCCGAGGTTTTCATTTCTGACAGGGCAGAGACGTAGTTGACGTTGGCATCGAACAGATAGCGTCGGGCGGTCAGCACGCGAAGGAAGTCGAACTCACCTTCCTCATAGTTTTTGACGGTGAGTGACAGGTTCTCTTCGGCGGTAGGAAGAATCGTTTCTTTGTACGTGTGCACCTGGTTGCGGGCTGATTCGTAGCGGGCGAAGGCTTGGGCCAGTCGATCACGCAAGACCAGTTCCAGCCGTGTGACTTCGGCCCGGGCAGCGTTCAGTTGGCCTACGGCGGCGTTGATGTTTCCCTGGTTCCGGTCGAAGATGGGGACGGCGACGCCGACATTCACGCCGAGCATGAGCGTCGGAGGGCTGATCGTGTCGTACCAGGCGTTTCCTGAAACACGCAGGTCGGGAATCATCTGCACCTTTTCACGCTGCACCTGCACCACGGCGGCCGCCATGCGGGATTGAGCCGCGTGGAGTTGCGGGCTGTTGCAGAGGGTTTGCGACCAGGCAGTCTCCCAATCGAGTTCAGGGACCTCGTCGGTCAGATTTCCCTCAAGAGGACGCTGTGGCAGGTCGGGCCAGCCGATGACGTTACCCAACTGTTTCCAGGTTGCTGCCGCATGATAATGGGCATTCTGAAGCAGGATCTGGGTCTGGCTGTACTGCAGACGTGCCTGAAGCACGTCGGCCCGGGAAACGGCTTCACCTTCACGCAACTGTTCCGAGATCCGAATCCCCTCTTCGGCGACCCGCAGCAGTTCCTCGGCGACCGCCACCTGCTTCTGAGCGGCCAGCGCGGCAACGTACCGGATCTGAATTTCGTTGATCACGCGCAGCGTCTGAGTTTCGACGTCCCAACGAGCTCGTTCCATATCGTGAGCCGCCACGGCGCGATTCAGTTGCAGCTTGTTGGCGGTGACAATGTTCTGTGAGAGGAAAGCACCCTGCTGGTCAAACGGCCCGTTATTCCCGGTGCCGTCATACCCGGCGACCGGGTTGGGATAGAGACCGACCTGTAACCAGTTTCCTTCGGCCTGCTGCAGCATGGAACCGGCCTGACGCAATGTCGGGTTACCCGCGAGTGCCAGTTGCTGCAGTTCATCCAGCGTCAGGGGCTGTCCGGTGGTGGCAGCAATGTCCGCTGCGAGACTCGTCCTGTCGTTGTCGGAGAGGGGGGTGGGAGGTTCTTCCCACGAGACCGGTTTCACCTCTGCCGACGACAACTCCCCTTCCATCTCGGACAACGAAGACTCCCCGGGAGCGCCCGTTCGATCAGCCGATTCTGCCGAACGGGCTGAGGAGCCTGATTTCCCGGGAGGGGTCGCGGCGAACGATTGCTCGACGCGTCCCCGTTGTTTGTCTCGCGACACTCCGTAGTCGAGTCGCGTGGGTTTCTGGGCGCTCTGGCAGCCGATGAGGCAGGCCGAGGCGATGAAGAGGGGCAGGCGAGTCAATGAGTTCAAGTGGCTTGGCATCGCGTCATTCCTTGACTTTGACTGCGCTGGGATCTGCATCAAACGGTTCGGCTGATTGCAGTTCGGGTGAGAGTCACTTCCGGGGTGAGGCAGCGGAAAACCAGCCTGCATTCAAAAAAATAATCCCTTGTCGATATTATCGGCGTTCTGCTGAGGGGTTCATTAAGCTATTGCTGCATAGGGAATTGTGGCGAATAGATGTCCTCGGGAGGCATGCAGTTGGCGTGGGGCGACCATGGCAGGGCGCCCCCCTTCCTTCGGTCGACGAACCCGCGTTCGATCGTCCGTCGCTAGTGAGCGACGGCGGCGGCTCCTTCAGGGGGAGTTCGATTTCCGTAGAAGCTGTAGAGGACCGGGACGAGGTTGAGGCACAGGATCGTACACAGCATTCCCCCCACCACGACAACCGCAAGCGGCTTCTGGCATTCTGACCCCATTTCGGTCGAGATTGCCGCAGGGAGCAACCCCAGCATGGCGGCCAGTGCCGTCATGAGAATCGGGCGGACGAGTTGCCCTGTCCCTTTCAAGAGCGCCTCACGCAGTTCGACGCCGTGGGACCGCATCCCGTTGAAGGTGGAAATCAGCAGCAGGCCGTTCATGACCGCCACCCCGAGAATCGAGATAAAGCCAACCGCTGCAGAGATGTTGAAATAGAGCCCCGCGACTTTCAGTGCCCAGACCCCTCCCACTCCCATCGCCAGCACGTTCGCCAGCACGACGGCAGCGTCGAGGAACGATCGGAAGGCGAGATACAGCATGATGCAGATCAGAGTCATGGACAAGGCGAACATTTGAAGCATGCGCTGTTCGGCTGCTTCCATCTGCTGGAATTCGCCGCTCCACTCTGCACGGTAGGGACGCTGGATTGTCGGTTCAACCACTCGACGGGCTTCGGCGACGGCACTGGCGAGGTCTCTTCCGACCACGTCGAACTTAATGGCGATCAGGCGTTCGCCCTGTTCGCGGTAAATGGTTGAAGCGCCGGGCCGCAGAAAGGTGCCGGAGGGATCGAGATTTCCTTCAGCATCCCGCGGGGTGACCAGATCTCCGAGTCTTCGGGTAGGAACACCCACCGCGACCGAGGCCGCGTTAAAGCTGCTGCCGGTGGCCGAAGGGAAGGGCATGGTCGTTCCGATGGCCGTCAGGCCGACCGCGCCGCCACTGACGGGGGTCTTGGCAAGTGCGATTTGCAGGTCCTGGGTAATGTTGTTGCCGACCGGGACCGGGATATTCAGAATGGCCTGTTCGTCCGCACGGAGTTGTTCGGGCCAGCGAATTGTCACATCGAAGGTTTTTTCCCCTTCGATCATTTCCGTTACCTTCCGTCCACCGACGGCAGACTGAATGACCGCCTGCACATCGGCGGCAGAGACATTCCAGCGGGCACATTTCTGGCGATCAACGGGCAGTTCCAGATTGGACTGCCCCTGATTTCGGAAGATCCCCGCATTGACGACTCCGGGGACCGTATTCAGTTTGTCCCGGACCTTCATTGCGGTTTCTTCGAGCAAAGCCAGGTCGGGACCGAAGATCTTGATGGAGTTTGCCCCTTTGACTCCCGAGAGTGCTTCCAGCACGTTGTCACGGATGATTTGCGAGAAATCCCACTCGACACCGGGGAAGTGCTGTTCCAGTGTCTGCTTCATGTCGGCGATCAGTTCGGGTTTGGTGCGGTGCCGTCCGCGAGCGGGGTCGATGGGCCAGTCATGCTGGGACCGCAAAGGGAGGTTCGCCTGAAGCAGGTAGTATCCCCCAGTATCCATCCCGTCGTTCGGTCGACCGATCGTGGTCGGTACGACGCTCACTTCGGAAAAGTGCTGGAGCAGCTGGCGTGCCTTGCGGCTGCGGGAAACGACTTCATCAAAGGAAATGTTAATCGGGAAGACTCCTCGAATCAGGATGCTTCCTTCTTCCAGTTCGGGCATGAATTCCCGTCCCATCTGGGCGGCGACGATCCCCGTCAGTCCCGCCGCGGCGAGAAATCCGCCCAGCACCAGCCACCGGAACTTCAGGGCTGCCTGAAGCTGGATCGTATAGAGCCACTGCAGTCCACGTGCGAGGCGGTTCTCGGGTTTGGGACGCACGTTCCGCAGCAGCAACAGGCAGAGCACGGGAGAAACCGTAATCGCCAGCACCAGGGCTCCGGCGAGTGAGAATGCGTAGGTGTCGGCCATGGGACCAAAAATCTGGCCCTCGGGACCCGTCATTGCAAACAGGGGGAGCAGGGCACAGACCATGACGGCCGTCGCATAGACCAGGCTGCGCTGGACGGCTCCCGCTGCCATGCTGATCCGCCGAGCCAGGGGAAGGTCCACATGTTCGCCACGCGACAGCTGGCGATAGATGCTCTCGACGATGATCACCGTCGAATCAACGATGATGCCGAAGTCGACGGCCCCGATCGAGAGGAGGTTCGCCGATTTTCCTCGCATGAACAGGACGCTGAAGGCGAACAGCAAAGCCAGAGGGATGTTAATCGCGGCGATCAGTGCCGCGCGGACATTCCCAAGAAACATCAGCAGGATCGTCGTGACGAGCGCCATTCCGACCAGCAGATTCTCATTCACGGTTTTTGTCGTGCGGTCGATGAGTGTGGTGCGGTCGTAGTACGTATCGATCCTGACGCCCGGCAGCAGCTTGCCTGATTCATGCAGCGCATCGATTCTGGCGAAGACCCGTTTCAGTGCGGGGAGGGATTCTTCCCCTTTGGTCAGCAGGACGATCCCCTGAATGACGTCGTCTTCGTCCTGCCAGGCGAGCGTCCCGTCCTGATTGACCACCCGGCTTCCATCGGGGTGAACTTTGGGATAGCTAATCGAAGCCTGTCCGAGTCGCGTCACGTGTGATACGACAACACCGCGCGAGGCGAGCATCCGGTCGTCGACGCGCGATGTTCCATCCGAGTTCAGCAGCGGTCCGCCATCGACCAACTGATCGATACGCACCGGAACATTGTTGACGGCCTTGACCACCACCTGACGCAGTTCCAGGCACCGGCGTGCCGCTTCCGCGGCGAGAACCCGTGCGGCGACTGTCGGGTCGGGCTGTTCCAGGACGCGCTGGTGAGGATCCTGTCCCTGTCCCAGCAGGCCCATCGACATTACGACGCTGGTCTGTTCGCCCATGACGACGTTGTCGCCGCTTCCTGAGCTGTTGGCGTGCTCCAGGGCGTGCTGGATCTGCTCCAATGTGACCCCGTATTGTCGCAATCGCTGAGGGTCGGGCTGGACCTCGTAACGCTTCACACTGCCGCCGACACCGCTGACCCCAGCGACACCGGGAACCCGTTTCAATTCGCGTTCAACGACAAAGTCCTGGAGTGCCTGCAGGTCGTTCAGCGTGTAGACGGGGGCTCCTGTAATCGGATCCGCGGGGCTCCGGAGTGTGTACCGCAGCACTTCTCCGATCACGGACGCGGGCGAAATACCGGCCTCGACACCTGCGGGCAGCGAGACTGTCGAGAGACGGTTCAACACATCCTGTCGGGCAGCGTGATATTCTTTACCAAAGCGGAACTGGTTCCGGATGAAGCAAAGCCCGAACTGTGACTGGCTGCGGGTTGTTTCCAAGCCGGGGATCCCGGCGAGGGCCACTTCGAGCGGGATGGTCACCTGTCGTTCGACCAGTTCGGCACCCGCACCCGGAAATTGCGCGACGACGTCAATGATGGCCGGTGTGGGGTCCGGGTATGCCTCGACATTGACGTGCGTAAATGCATAACCCCCGCCGATGATCAGTCCGGCAGTCAGAATCATGACAATCAGGGGATTGGCAACGGACCAATCAAGCAGTTTCTGGATCATGAACGGTTTTTCATCGGCTCGTATGAGGGACTCGTTTCCGGGTTACTGCAGCTTCCTGTCCGGAACCGTCCCGGGTGCAGCGATAACCAGACCTTGCGGCGGCATCTCGGCGGGGTTGGGAAGCTGGTCCATCACGTTCTGCAGCATCAGGGCACCCGAGGTGATGACGATGTCGCCATCCTGAATCCCTTTTTCATCCCGATCGATATAGACCCTGTCGCGGAAGCGGCGGACAACCTTGACCGGCTTGCGCGCGTAGAGTTCGTCGTTGTTTCCCTGGCGTACAAAGACAAAGCTGTCACGTCCACTTTCGACGACCGATGTGGAGGGAAGCTCGAGTTCATGTTCGGGGGCGGGCATCTGGATCTTCACCGTCACGAACTGACCGATCTTCAGTTTGCCATCTGTGTTTTCGACGCGGCCCGTGGCAAGTGCCGTATGCTGAGTTGGGTCGATGACCGCTCCGACTTTCTCGAGGGTTCCCGCGAACGCCTTGCCGGGTTGAGAGGGGAGTTCGACCGTCCACTGGATCGGCCGGGGGAGTTTTTCAAGGATGGGCAAGTCTTCCTCGTAAACGTGGACCCAGACGGCCAGGTGCGAGATGTCGCCGATCTTGAACAGGTCCGTGTCGGTTCCCACGATATCCCCGACGACCGCGTTCTTTTCAAGAATGACGCCGCTGATCGGAGCACGGACTTCGACTCGGGCCCACTCTCGCGCTTCGGAAACGGGCATGGTCGTCTCGTGCAGTTCGTCCGCCTTGGCGACTCGATTCGTCTCTGCACGAATCTCGGCGAAGTCGTCGTCGGTCACGCGCCAGGTTCGCAGCGTACGTTCGAGACTGGCGATTTCGACCAGCCGAATCTGGACATCTTTTTCCGCGTCGCGGTAATTCCGTCCGGCACCGGCACCGGTGTCGAACAGCTTTTTCAGTCGGTCCCTCAGTTCTTCTTCCGCGCGAAGCTTGGTCATCGAGTCGACCAGATCACTTTTCTTCTGGCCCAGATCGGTACTCCAGACGACCGCCAGAAGATCACCCTTGCGGACTCGTTCGCCCACTCGCAAAGTTGGGTCAGACCCATCGGTCGATTTGCCAATCTCGACGACTTCGCCGCCAAACCGGGCGTGCACGCGTGAGAGATGGTCATTGTCGAGCGCCAGCACCCCCTGAAAGCTGGGAAGTGCGATGGGACTTGCGGCCTCGGCGACCACGGCAGTGTCCATTCCCATTTTGTTCGCGATTTCCGCAGGGACGTGCAGTTCATCCGTACCGGTTCTGGTCACCAGCGGGGATTCTTCCGAGGTCGGGAGAGGTGAACCCGACGGGCCGTGGGGGTCTGCCTTGTGGGATTGACCAGCGGAGAACTGAACATAATGCAAAGAGATCCCCACACCGAGGGCGACCGCTACCAGCGCTGCACCCAGTCCCATCCCTGTCACGAATGGCTTCATCTCTGATTCGACCTCTGGTTGAATTTCACCGTGCTACACGCTGAGACGGCTCCAACATCCTGGCGGGGGGAATGACCCGCACGCTATCGCAAACTCACAAGATTCACCTTCACATCATCCACAAACTGGCCGGGGAACTCACCCAGCTCTTCATCTTCGTCCGTACAAATGACCGCGAGCTGGACCACCAGATACCGCGTTTCTGGTGGTAATGAGAGCTGGGTCTTCAACTGCTGCCAGGACTTCGAGTCGGTGTCGGCTGGCAACTGCGAACCGCCGAACATCAATGCATTTCCTTTTTGCATGGGCCAGGTGTGCGAATGCTGCGAGGGATCGGCAGCGAGAGCGAACAGCGCGATTTCAAAAGCAAACTTGTTCTCTTCGAGATCGTCGTCGGTGGCATTGAAGAATGCAGAGGCTTCAATCAGTCGCGGCTCCCCTTTCAGATCGAGCGAGTCGAGGGGAATGATCTGATAAATCTCACACCCGCGCTCGGGTGCGGATGTCGATTTTACGAAGCGCAACATCTGATTCCCCTCCAGGGGAACGATGTCCGAGTGCCGTTCGACGACGTCAACATCGTCTCCATACCAGATATTCGGCTGCACACGAATATCCGAGACCAGACCCTGCTCAAACCCGGGGTCGGTCATCTGCAGGGACTGGTGCGAATCCATGTTGGCGGACGGCTGCCAGAAGGACCAGCCGATGACAAGCAGCACCATGGCGGCAAGTGAGAGCGGCTTTCCAAATTCCACCACACGTCGCCATCCGAGTGAACGCGGTCCCTGTCTGGCAGGCGGTACAACCGTTGTCCCGTCCGTCGCTGTCGGGAGTGGCTCAGGGACTGAGAGGAACTCACTCGACTGAATCAAGCCTGTTTCCGGCTGCTGGAACTCCCGTTCTAACAGACCATGAATGAGCATGTGGTCCAGGTACTGCTGTTGTGAGATCGGATCGTTTCTCAGCAGCGTGTTGAGCTGTTTGACTTCGTCGACCGCCAGGGATTCGTCTGTCAATTTTGACAGAAGTTCACGCAACGGAGTGGAATTGGAGTCTGTCACGATTCTCTCCCCTGAACCTGCTGAGAAACGCAGTTCACCAAAGTTTCCCGGATTCGATAAAGGGCCTGAGAGATGGCACCCACGGATTGTTGACGCGATTCGGCGATTTGCTTGACGGAGCCCCCTGATGAGTATCGGCTCATCAGAAGTTCCCGCTGGTCAGCAGGGAGCCGCGCCAGGCATCGCCGCAGCGCGTCTGAGTACGCGTTCGCATCGTCGCACCGATCGGATTGAATCTCACACAGGTCCTCAAAAAGCGGTTCATCGAATACGCGTCGATCACGAGAGAGCCGGCGGCGGTAGTTCAGAATGTGGTATCTCGCAATGCGGGTCGCCCATGCCATGAAGTTCGTGCCGATCTCAAACTCGTCTATCTTTCGCCACAATGTCAGATTCGTCTCCTGCAGGATGTCCTGAGCGGCGACCCGGTCGGGAAGCAGCGCAAGAATGCAGGCGTACAACGCCGACTGAGATGACGTGAGAAGTTTGATAAATTCCTCGTTCCGATTCACAAAACCTCCCACAGAAACAATGTCCGCTAGAACCGGAATCTCACGCAAAAATTCTTGTGAATGGGGAAAAGAATGCTCGAAACGGTTGGAGGAGAAGGGGTCGGAGGCCAGGTTCCGCGGACCCTGTGGGGGGGGCTGTCTACATCATATCGACTGTGCCTTGGGGTAACTCAAGAGTAGTCAAGTACTTGAAGGAACTGTCAGTTTTGGGCAGAGCCGTTGGTGACGTCCCGTTCCATCAAGGAAGTTCGTTGGGAGCCGCCGGTCCCGGTCGTCCCGAGGGGCAGAGGCGACGTTCAGGCGTCTGTGCGTTGCTGCAGGAGCAACGGGGAAAATTCAGCCGGCTTGCATTTTCGGAGCCGGCTTGCATTTTCGGAGAGGGTGTGGCAAGGTCAGGGAACGCTCTGAATTTGCTGCCACCGCAGAACGTCCCCTCAGTGTCGCTGAGAAACGCGCGATGACGCGAGCGGTCGATTTCCCGCAACTTCTCCGACGAGAAAATTTCCGGGGAGAGAATTCTTCCGGAATGACCCGAAAGTCGTTCGCTTTGTCCTGAGCAGGTTCAAGTTACAATTGCTGACTTCTCGATTTTAGAGACAACAGTTTTAGACACGACAGTCCGGAGACGACTCCGGTGTCGATCGACAACAATTCCGATTTCTGCTCTGCGGAATGAAAGCCCCTCATGTCCGACGCCTCGCCCGCCCTTGCTTCTCCTGCCCCGTCTTTACAGTTCGCACATCTGCACTGCCATACTCACTACAGCTTGCTGGATGGGGCGAATCGTGTTGATCAGGTGGTCAAAAAGGTGAAGAACGCGGGGATGAATGCGCTCGCGATCACCGACCACGGAAACCTGTATGGGGCGCTGGAGTTCTACAACGAGTGCCGCGGTGCCAGTATCAACCCGATCCTGGGTCTGGAAGCGTACATCGCTCCGGGGTCCCGCTTTGATAAATCGGGGGCGCGAGGGGTCAAGGATGCCTGTTACCATTTGACGTTGCTGGCAATGAACGCAGTGGGGTTTCAGAACCTTGTGAAGCTCTCTTCGGCGGCGTTCCTCGAAGGCTTTTATCATCGCCCTCGTATCGATAAGGAAATTCTCGAAGCGCACAGCGAAGGACTGATTCTGCTGTCCGGTTGCGCTGCGGGTGAGCTTTCGCAATTGCTGCTGGCTGGCAAGGATGAGGAAGCAGAGCGATTGACGGCCTGGTACTCCAAGGTCTTTGGCGATCGGCTGTACATGGAGATCCAGAACGCTGGCTTCGCCATTCAGAAACAGTGTATGGATATGACGGTCGATCTCGCGAACCGGATGGGGCTGCCCCTCGTCGCGACCAACGACGCTCACTATCTGAACCAGTCTGACGCTGCGATGCACGACGTGCTGCTGTGCGTCAATACGAAGGTTGAACGGTCTGACATCTCACGGATGAAGATGGACACCGATCAGTTGTTCGTCCGTACTCCGGAAGAAATGTACGCGGCGTTTCCCGGGTTCGAAGATGCGGTCGCCCGCTCGCAGGAGATCGCCAATCGCATTGATATTCAGCTCGACCTGAAGTCGCGTCACTATCCGGTCTTCCAGCCGCCCGGCGGCAAACGCGACATCGAATACCTGCGTGAACTTGTCTACGAAGGGATGGAGTTCCGATACGGCAAAGATGGGATCACGGACGCCCATCGCGAGCGGGCCGAGTTCGAGTTGGCTGTGATCGAGAAGATGGGCTATGCGAGCTACTTCCTGATCGTCTGGGACTTCGTGCGATTCGCCGTGGAACAGGGGATTCCCTGCAGTGCCCGTGGATCGGCGTGTGGAGCCCTGGTGGCGTATGTGCTCAGATTGAGCCACGTCTGCCCGCTTGAGTACGACTTGCTGTTTGAACGATTCCTGGACCCCAGCCGAACCGAACCGCCCGATATCGATATCGACTTCTGCCGCGATCGTCGGCAGCTGGTGATCGACTACACCAAACAAAAGTATGGTTCGGCCAACGTTTCGCAGATTGGAACCTTCGGAACGCTGAAGGCGAAGGCGGCGATCCGCGACGTCGCTCGCGTTCTGTCCATCCCCCCGAAGGATGTTGACGTCATTGCGAAGATGGTTCCGGAAACGCTGAACATCACTCTCGATGAAGCCATCGCGGAAAGTGCTGAGCTCAAGGAACTATACAACAGCGATCCCAAGATTCGCGAAGTACTGGATCTGGCAAAGCAGATCGAAGGGCTGGCGCGCAGTGCGGGAACCCATGCGGCAGGGGTCGTGGTCTCTGATCAGCCGATTTCCCAGTACATTCCTCTGCAAACGATCAGTGGCAAGACCGACGTCATTACGCAGTGGGAAGGTCCGACCGTCGAAAAGGCCGGTCTGCTCAAGATGGACTTCCTGGGTCTGCGGAACCTGACCATTCTCGACAAGGCGGTGAAGAATGTGAAAAAGCACCGCGGTGTCGAGATCGACCCGGTGAAACTGCCGCTGGATGACAAGGCGACCTTTGCCCTGCTGCAGCGGGGAGAAACCAAAGGGATCTTCCAGCTCGAATCCGGCGGGATGCGTGACCTGCTCACCAAGATGAAGCCGGATAAGTTTGCCGACATCATCGCGACCTCGGCGCTGTATCGTCCCGGTCCCCTGGAAGGGGGGATGGTGATGACGTATGTGGAGGTCAAGCACAAACGGCAACCACTGCCTCGACTGCATCCGATCATCGACGCCATTCTGGATGAAACCTATGGCGTCATGGTTTACCAGGAGCAGGTGATGCGGATCCTGAACCGACTGGGGGGCATCGAACTACCCCAGTCGTATCAGTGTATTAAGGCGATCAGTAAGAAAAAGCTGGAAACGATTGCCAAGTATCGCGCCCAGTTCCTGGAAGGGGCCAGTCAAAACAATCTGGCCTCAGATAAAGCCGTTGAACTGTTCGAAATGATCGAAAAGTTCGCCGGCTACGGTTTCAACAAAAGTCACAGTACGGCCTACGGGGCGGTGGCTTATCAGACGGCCTATCTGAAAGCACATTATCCCCAGGAGTTCATGGCCGCACTGCTGTCGTGCGAACTGGGCGAAACCGACAAGCTGGTCGAACACGTCGATGACTGCCGTCGCATGGGGATCACCATCCTGCCCCCCGATATTAATGTCGGTGACGTTGAGTTCTCGGTGCTGGGGGACAAGCTCACCTTCGGTCTGGGAGCGATCAAAGGGGTCGGGGAAGGGGCGATCGGTGCTATTATCGCCGAGCGGAATCAGAATGGCCCCTACAAAGACGTCTTCTCGATCGCAGAACGCTGTGATTCCAAGCAGGTGACGAAGGGGGTGCTGGAACTTCTTGTCAAAGCGGGTGCGCTCGATTGTCTGGGAGGACACCGTGCACAACAGTTTGCGGTGATTGAACGGGCGGTCCAGGGTGCTGCGGCCATTCAGCGTGACAAGCAGCGAGGACAGAAAAACCTCTTCGGCGGAGATGACGACGAAGAAGTCACGGCCCCCGGTGCGGCACCTTCGACGATGCCGGAAGTTCCGGAATGGTCCAAACGGGAGATGCTGGCCTTCGAGAAAGAGGCGCTCGGTTTCTTCCTGACATCACATCCCCTGGCTGAGATGGCGTTCACGATCAAACAGTTCTCGACTCATCAGGTGAAAGAGTTGATCGATGCGGGGGAGAACGAAGAAGTGATCCTCGGCGGGATGGTTTCGGCAATCAAGAAGGCTCAGACGAAGAAGCCGAGTCGCAACGGTCACACCAAGTATGTGAACTTCGATTTTGAAGATCCGACCGGCGTGGTCCGGTGCATTATGTGGCCGGAAGAATTTGCCCGACTGGGGGAAAAAGTCGAACAGGAGCAAGTTCGGTTCGTGCGGGGGAAAGTCGACAAACGCAGCCGTGAACCGAACGTGATCGTGGATGCGATGTGGACACTCGAAGAAGTCGAGAAGGAATTCACAAAGCAGGTTCTGATCAAGTTCCAGAAGGGGCTGCACGATCTCCGCGTCATCGAACGGGTTCGTGATATCATCCAGAAGACGCCCGGCAAAGCCGAAATTGTGCTGGTCGTGGACGCCAAGGAAGAAGGAAAAAGTCGCTGCCGCTACGTGACACACAAGCCGCTGGAGCAGAAGATCAGCGTGAACCGTGAGATGCGTCGGGAACTGACCGAGACACTGGGGGAAGAGAACATCCGCTTCGTCGCCGACCTGAAGAAGAAAGCGGTCGGACAGAGTGTGGGTCGCTAACGGCTTGCATCGGGCCGTCGGATCCAGCAAATCGACAACCTCGAAAGGGGTGGACAAGTGCTTTAATCACGGGGCGCCGGCGCGGGGCCAGACTGGCCCAAGCGGCCCCGGGTTTTGAACCGCCGGGAATAGTCGTCGGGAATAAAGTCACATCGGCGCGCGTCTTTAATCTTATGTCACTCTTGTATCGATTCGCCGCTGACGCTGTTGTGCTGTTTCATATGGCCTACGCGCTGACTGTCGTACTCGGGTTGCCGCTGACCTGGATCGGCATCTTGCGAGGGCAGCAATGGGTACGAAATTTCTGGTGGCGCTGTGGCCATCTCGCGATGATCGGGATCGTGGTGGCGGAAGCCTGGGCGGGTATTCCCTGCCCGCTGACAGTCTGGGAGCAGAAACTGAGGTCGCTGGCCGGGGAACAAACCTACTCGGGCGATTTTATTGCGAATCTTGTCCACAACTGGCTGTTCTACGAAGCACCGCAGTGGGCCTTCACGACGGTCTACTCGCTGTTTGGCTTGCTCGTCTTCTTTTCCTTCGTCGTTGCCCCACCCCGCTGGCCGGGGCGGGGGAAGGTGCCTGCCGAAGCGTCTTGAGGTTTTCCCCTATTGGCTCTCGCCATCACGGCGCTGAATCGCGTCGCGTTCAAGTCTGACAGAGTCAGGCACAGGACCACCGGCGTTGATCGAGACAGACGCCGACGTCGATTACGCTACATTCCCAAAGGCTGAGGCCGGGAATCATCACCGAGCGCTCACCGCGCACGCGGCCGACTCGGAAGTAATGACGAAACAACAAAAGCGTTGAGATTGGACTTCTCCCTGTTTCTTGCCCGCAGATGGGCACCACGTCAAATCGCAATCTCCGTGGCAGTGGCTTCCAACCGCTGACCGTTGGCTGCTCGATCCGACTCCCATCTACCCCAGCACCCACCGGTTGGAAGCCGGTGCCACGTTTTCCAGTGTGCCCAAGTTGAGGGGACATGGATGAATGGCGCTAAGTTAGGCCGTAAGGTTCTAGGCAGATTGCCGCAACAGAATATGCTGTGTCCAGAGTTTGGTCCGCAGATTTCGCGGATTTTCGCAGATGAAATTTCTGTTCCTGGAATCTGCGCCATCTGCGGATGTTGTCATTGACTTGAGGAGTGGCGATGGATGCGTGCCACTCACCCCAAAATGGCCTTGTGTGCAGTGTCCCCATGGCCCTGTGGTTCCTGTGTCGGCGCTTTCCCAAAGCCTCAAATGAACTGCGCATTAAGCGTCGTCGTCCACATATTGCTGGTGACTTCAGAGGATAAATTGGGTACAGAGCCATTCTGGTTGAAAGCGTAGGACTGGGCTTCGTGCCCTCCGCCGAAATAGAAA
Organism: Schlesneria sp.; assembly: GCF_036405755.1. Classification (NCBI taxonomy): domain Bacteria; kingdom Pseudomonadati; phylum Planctomycetota; class Planctomycetia; order Planctomycetales; family Planctomycetaceae; genus Schlesneria; species Schlesneria sp. The sequence goes on along the minus strand of NZ_DASWWZ010000180.1, from coordinate 5,804 downwards.
TAGGCAGTGTCCATGCCTGCCTATTCGCGCCGGACAGTATTCGCTGTGCCCCCTTTGGTCATCGCGAGACGTCAAGGCCCGACATGCTCTTGCCATGCATAGATATGAGAAACGCAGTCGCTTTCATCAACTACTAACACTGCTATCGAAATCGTCTTGACGATTGCATCGCTGTCTTGCCGGGAGTAGGTGCGATACAGGTCTCCGAATAGTTCAATCGTAATCGGTTCATCGCCGCTTTTGTCTTTTACAACTGTTCTTTCTCTAGTTGTTCTGGTTAGTTTGCATCCGAACATTTTCAATTGCGATTCTGCAGAGCTTAGGCTGGTACCGGGCGTTATTTCAGCCTTCACTTTAGCAGGAAAATTACCAAGATTCGCCTTTGGGGCCACTACGCATCCGAGCAATAGACATGACATACACAAATTGATCCAGAATAGGTTCTTCCACATCCCTGTCACCCTGCAGCTTTCTTTACACGATCTGGCAATTTCTCATTCAAAAAATGGCGCTGTGTGCAGTGTGCCCGTGGCTCTGTGGTTCGTCCCCCGGGGGACTACTTCACCGTGCGCTTACCACCGAGCCACGGTTCGACGCGTAAGTGAACCGTGGCTCGAGTGTGTGACAGCAGCGTTGAATGCCGGTTCCGTCAAACCTTGATCAACCTTCCACGACGGCCTTCATCGATTCGAGACCGATCCGCGCGACTTCTTTCGGATCACGGGCCCAGAGGTCTTCCCGGAAGAGTTCCAGCGACAGCCAGCGGGAATAGCCTTGCTGCTTGAGCAGGCTGAGCCACTGCTTGAGGTCGAGATGGCCTTCGCCCGGCAGGACTCGACTATGGTCATGCTGCTCGACGCGAGGTGGGCTGGCGGGGGTGTCGTTGAAGTGACTGATCGCGATCTGATCACCTCGCAGGAGACTGAGAGAACTGAATTCACCCCCGCCGCGAAAATTATGGAAGGGATCGACAATGATGGTCGCGTCTGGATGCTGCGACAGCGTCATGATCTCCAGAGCCGATTCGATCGTATTGATCTGCTCGACGAAGCCGAGATATTCCATGGCCGGCTTCACGCCGAATGATTTGCCCAGGTTGAGCAGTTCGGCGTAGTTCCGCGCCGCGAGCGCGACATCGACTTGCCCGCCAGCCGGACTGGCGATCGAATAGATCGCGCCGAGAGCGGCGGCATCCTCGAGACGCTTTTTACATTCGTCGAGACCCGCAGCGTGTTCTGCGCCAGTCGTATCACACCAGCCACGCAGGTAGATCGTGGTGGGAAGTTCGAGATTCTGGTCAGCGAGTGCCTTTTTGATATCTGACAGTTTCCCGCCGGACGCGACGTATGACTCGATGTCGTCATGCCAGAGTTCGATTGCAGTGTAGCCCACCTCTCCGGCAATACGAATCTTGTCCAGAATCGGTGTCGGTCGAATCGTGCTGGCATTCAGGCAGTATTGAAACGCAGCCATGGTGGATTCCTTGTTGAAGTGGCGAATGCTGTCTTCGATTGGGTAACGTGGTGTAAAGATAACCAAACAGGGCGGGAATCGTGAGCGACGTCACCGATTCAGGAGCGGATGAAGCCCCCGACTTCGGCACGTCCTTTCCAGTCCACAGGAGCCGCACGCGGGACTGTTCCGCGCCGCGGCGTTCCCCGGTGGTTCCGTTAAGGAGGCCGCTCGCAAGCAGAATCGTTTCTGTCGATTACTGCATGTGGATTGTCACCGAAGGAACGATGGCTGTAGAATTTTGCTGGAAACTGGCAACGGGAGGGCGAGTCATGCGTTTATGGTGTTTTCTGGCGATCGGACTGTTCGTCGCTCGAACCGCCTCTGCGCAACTGGCCGTGCAGCAGCCGGTCGTCAGCGAGACGGGGGTCGGTACCGTCGTTTCCGTTCCTGACCGCGGCGAAGTTTTTCTGGGCGGGGTTTCTTCGGCCCAATCCGGCCGGATCCAGAACGGACCCCTGCCGACGGTCACCTCCCGTGGCTTCTCGCGACAGGCCACCTCAATGTCGGCTAGGGTCTTCATCCACGACCTGCAGGCCATGGATGAAGCGATTCTCAATTCCTCTTCACCCGTCGCACCCGAGACAGCGATTTCACCAGGGACGCACGCGTCCAGCCTGGCGACCCGCCTGAAAGCCCGCCGAGACGCGGACCACGTTCCGCCCTCGGCAGCGACTGATCGTTCTGTGGATCAGGCTGCGAAGGCGGCCCGGTTTCAGGAACTGGCGATCAAGGCTGAAAAAGCGGGCAAGGCAGGGGTCGCGAAGCTCCATTGGCAGATGGCGGCGAAATACGGATCAAAACGGGCGGAAACACGATCGGCACAAAGATAATGCATGAAACGTTTGCCAGTGGCGAACAGGCGGTCGCACGACAGCTCATTGAGATGGCGCTCTCGGAAGACCTTTCCTCGCTCGGTGATTTGACCTGTCAGGCACTGATCAGCGAAGACCAGACCGCGACAGTCCTCGTGGCGGCACGGCAGCCGGGCGTGCTGGCGGGGGCGACCGTGGGTCGCATGGTTTTTGCCAAGCTGGATGCCTCGGTCCAGTGGGAGGAACTCTGGCCGGATGGGACGCGGCTCTCGGCGGGGACGATTGTGGCTCGCGTGACCGGTCCCCTTGCGACGCTGCTGATTGGTGAGCGAACAATGCTCAACTTTATGACGCACCTCAGCGGTATCGCCACGTTGACCCGGAAGTTTGTCGATGCCGTCAAAGGGACGCAGGCTCAGATTCTGGATACCCGAAAAACGCTTCCGGGCTGGCGAGTCCTCGAGAAATACGCCGTTCGCTGTGGTGGTGGAACCAACCACCGGATGGGGCTGTATGATGGGGTGCTGATTAAGGACAACCACCTCGCAGCATGGACCGAGTCGGCGAGCATTGCCTCTGCGGTGCAGACAGCCCGCTCGAAGTCCCCCGAAGGAGTCTCCATCGAAGTGGAAGTCGATTCACTTGAGCAACTCAAGGATGCACTCAAGGGAAATCCTGACATCGTCCTGCTGGACAACATGTCGGTCGAGACCTTGCGCGAGGCCGTGGCGCTGTGTAATTCGCTGGCCCCGGCTGTCAAACTGGAGGCATCCGGCGGGGTAACACTGGCGACCGTCGCCGAGATTGCGAGTACCGGTGTCGAACGAATCAGCGTGGGTGCGCTCACACACTCTGCCCCCGCTCTGGACCTGGCGTTTGACTGGCCGGCCAGTTTCCCGGCCCTGCGTTGAACGGGGATCGGGGTTTCCTCAAGCCTCATGGACGGACGCCACCCCTTCGGCGGGATGAGGCATCCCCCGTCGCTCGCAGCGAATCCCGGCCGAGCCTGCGCGCACACCAGTGGAGCAGGCCATACGGTGCGGGGCGATCCTTCAGGTAAAGCGACGGCGTGACGTCATGTGTCCGCCCTTTCCGCCGCCTTAGGGAGCCCGTGGGGATTGCACTGCCGTGACCCCGAGATCGGGGGCCTTGCAGTCTGGCCTGCAGGGGGAATCTGTTCGAGCGGCGGAGCGGCCGAGAAGTTGAACAGCCCGCGTCAGGCCTTCTCGGGATCAAAGCCCCGGATGATTTCTTCTTCCCACTCATCCAGCAGTGGCCAGTCGATTGCGCACGTACCGAAGTCGGCCATATGCAGATACTGCGTGAGTCGGTCGATGGTTTTCTGGATGTGTGCGTTATCCTTGCGGAAGATGGGGCCGTGACTGGGGAGCAGCCATTTCACGTCAGAGTCGCGAATTCGTTCGAGCGACTTGATGAAATCAGGGATGTCCGAGCCGTGATGGGCATCGATATTGCCGACGCCACCATCGCGGTAGATATTGTCCCCCGACAGTAAAAGATCGCCTAGTCGGAATGCGAGCTGGCTGGGAGTGTGTCCGGGAGTATTCCAGACATCCAGCGTCAATGCACCCACGCTGAGGGTATCTCCTTCAGTGATTGTCTGTTCGACCTTGATTTCGGGAAGATCGATCGAAATGCCTTGCGCGGCGATTTCGGCGTAGGTCACGATGCGGTCCTGCGACGCAAGCAACTGCTGACATTCGGGGTGTCCGACGATGATGGCTTGAGGAAGCAGTTCCTTTGCTCGCTTCAAACCCTGAATGTGATCGACGTCCGCGTGTGTCGCGACGAGGTACTTGCACTTTGCCAGGGCAAAATCCATCTGCCGAATCATATCAATGATTTCATCGGTCGAATCTTCAAAACCGATGTCGACCAGCATCCATTCTTCGGAGTCATGGACGAGGTAGACACAGCAACCCAATCGTTGTCGGGCCTGATAGTTCATCTCGATGACATGCGGAAACACTTCACGACGGGCCAGCATGGCGGATCTTTCCAGGGAACGGCGGAGGGACGGATAGGGGCAGAGGCGTAAACAGCCGCTCAAAGACAGATTCTAGGTCTCGCCTGCATGTCGAACAACTCGCCCGTTATGGTCAGCGGGGGGCGAGCGGATCACGGGGCGGAATACTTATGTCGGTCGCGAACAACAATAAACAGAATGTAAGTTATGTCTTGCGGGCCATGAAATCCACGAAAAGCGTAATTTTTCCTGCCTTTTGGAACGCTGCCGTGTACAGAAGAACGCCGCCCGATCGAGCACGTGTCCAGAGTGGGACGCGGTGTTGCGGATACATCAATCGACGAATCGGCACATTCCCATCTGACCCTGATCCACCTTGCCGTGGCCGCCGAATCGTGTTGACACAAATCGGCAATTTCTGCCATACATCCGCTCTGCGCGAGAATGCGCGCGAACAGGGAAGTCCAAAACGATCGTCCTCAAGGTGGTGTGTGATGAAACTCCGGTGCTCCCCGAATGGATGTGAGCAATAGCGATTGAGGCTTTCAGAGAATGAATCGCAGGCGGGCCGGTGGCTCTGTCTCCAAATTCGCTCGGGGAAGTGAGCGTCACAACCATGCCGACACTCCGGCGTCATACCGCACCGAAAGCGGGCTGAAGAACAGGCTCAATTTCAAAAAGTCTGTGAAAGAGCAGGGAAGCAATCATGGCTTGGCGAATCTCGATGATCGTGGGTATCTGCACCCTGCTGTGCGGATCCGCCGCGATGGCTCAGACCGCCCCCAAGGCGGAAAAGGTGACGATCAGCAATATCCAGAAGCGGATCAAGGAGATCGAAGCCAATCTGAACCCTGCCGATGCCACTCAGCAGAAAACCCTCGAATATCTGAAAGAAGCTGCCGAGAGACTCGAGATCGCTCAAGAGAATAGTCAGAAGGCGAAAGATTACGAACAGAGTCTGCGACAGGTCGGCGAACAGGCGCGCCTGACGGCCGAGCGACTGGCTGATCTCCCCAAGGGACCTGATCCCGAGATCGCCGACGTTGATGATCTGGCCGTGCTCGACAAGATGGTCGAACAACGGACGAAACAACTTGACGATACCAGCGAAGGATTGCGTGAGCGGGTCGCCCGACTCGAAGCGGAATCGAAGCGGCGTCGCGTCCGCCCGGAAGAACTGGTCAACGAGATCGCCGCAGTCGAGGACCGGTTTCGAGAGATCGACGAAGAAATCAAATCACTCGACACGTCCAACGATCCGCGAGAACTGCTGCAGGCGCGCCTGATCTTTCTCCGTGCGCGTCATCAACGGGCAGAAACCGAACACCGGGCGCTGCTCGCGGAGGCGGCCTGGTACCAGTCGGCAGAAGCGGCGGAACTGCTGCAGCTTCAGCGGGAACTCGGCATCCGTGAGCTTTCCGTCAAGCTGGCAGAACTGGAGATTCTCAAGAAAGAACAGGCCAAACGAAGGGGAAATGAAGCCGACGAGC
>NZ_DASWWZ010000179.1:0-4533 GCF_036405755.1 Schlesneria sp. | reverse complement strand
CGGTTGAATGGATGCGAGACGGGCGACATGTCACGGCGCATGGCAAGGTTCCTTCGCAATTCGTTTTCAGATTGGTGAGGTCATCAACGTCAGAAAGTAAGGGGCAAAGTGAGCGGGTAATAGCGATCCTGGTATGGCATTGGCGCCCGGTTTCTTCACATTTGCAGCCCTGCTAGGGGATGCGGCGGGCACTCTTGCCGACGAATTCAAGTACACGAACAGCGTTCCGTTGTAGAGCTGTATTCTACTCCGGGACATTGCCACGTTGGAACCTGAATTGTTGACTACGAAGGATTGTTTCGACCGCGGCCGAGAATCGGTAATCATTCGATTGCAGGTTCGCGATCATTTCATCCAACAACGGTTCGTCAGACAACTGGACACCACGGGCGAGCGAATAACCGAGCAATTTCTTGCAGAAATGTTTCAGGAAATCGTTGCGACGGGCCTGCAGGAGATAATCTCGTAGACCAGACTCGCCGGTAAACCGCGTTCCGTTGGGCAGTTCGACGTTGACGTCGATGACTCGTCCACCCAGATCGCGATCACGACGGCGGCCAATCGCATCGAATCCCTCCAGCGAAAAGCCGAAGGCATCGATCCGGTCGTGACAATGAGCACACGCCGCAATACTGCGATGCTTTTCGGTCAATTCGCGGACGGTCAGATCTGTATCCGTTTCGCTTTCGGGCAGTGGTGGAATATTCGCCGGTGGCCGCGGCAGCTTTTCCCCCAGCAGGCTTTCGAGCACCCAGTTGCCGCGCAGAATGGGACTGGTGCGCGAAGCACCCGATTGCTGCGCCAAGGTGGTCGCGAAGGTCAGGATACCTCCCCGGCCGTACTGTCTAATGCCCTCAACGCGTCGCCATTCAGGACCGTTTACGCCGGGGATTCCATAGTGCTTCGCGAGGGGTTCGTTCAGGAAGGTGTAGTCGGCATCCAGAACATCCAGTACCGAGCCGTCCCGTTGGAACAGGTCCACGAAAAACTGGACCGTCTCTTCATACATGTCATCACGCAAGTCACTGAACGTGGGGAAGACTTGATCGCTTTTTTCACTGTGCGAATCGAAGTCTCTCACCCCCAGCCACTGGCAGGCGAATTCGGTCGACAGCGCACGAATCCGTTCTGATTTCAGCATTCGTCTGGCCTCGGCCACCAGCGTATCGGGTTCGTGCAGGTGTTCTGCGCTCGCCAGATGATTCAGCTCGGCATCGGGTGGTGCAGACCAGAGGAAATAGCTCAGGCGGCTAGCCAGTGCCCAATCATTCACAGGGACGATTTCTGTTTCTGCCGTCGTAATCGCAGCGAACGGTTCGACGCGATAGAGAAACGCAGGAGCGATCAGGACGCGTGCCAGCGTAAAACGGAAGGCCTCTTCATGGGGCAGCTCCTGCTCGCGCAGTTTCCGGTAGAGACTTCGCAGATCGTGGGTTTCCTGATCTGTGAGCGGTCGGCGATAGGCTCGGCTGGCGAACTGAATCAACTGATCGAGCTGACGGGGCTCGGCATCCACCAGTTCCTGCTCAAACTGCTTTGCGCGATCATAAATCGGTTTTCGCAGGGGTTCAAAAACCTTTGGGTCGGCATCCTGGGTGGCAAACTCCATCAACTGGTTGTAGGCATCGACCAGGGTCAGGGCATCTCGACTGACGAAATGAAGTTCGCTCCACAGGCGGTCCAGTTTCCTCGCCTGCTCTTCATTGAGCATCAGGTTGACCAGGTGACGGTCTTCGCGGAAGAAGAGCGTCAACGTGACAACTTCGTCCACAGGGACAATGCGCGAATAGCACAGTGCCGCTGGGAACAGGTTGCGGAACGATTCAAATCCCGCTTCAACGCGTTTTCGGGCCGTGCTGGAATCGCTAACGAGAATCGGCGTTGAGTGCTGCAGCACCCATTTGTTGTCCGTCCACTGGCTATTTGCATTAACCGCGGTCACTTTACTGGCGATCAAACCCGCAGCCGCGTCTGGTTTCGTTGTCAGGACCTGAAGTTGAACGGTACCTTCCTTGCCCGTCTCGGGATGAAGGATGCCTGACGTGACGAGTTCGTATCCCGCTGCAAAATCGGCTGGCAATCGAACTTCGAGGACGGAAGGGGCCTTAACGCAAAGGCTTTCCGATTCGATCTTCTGGCCATTCGGGTGAACTCCGAAGAGCGCGGGGTCGGGACCCCAGACGTCTGATTTCGCAGACGTTCCCGCAGTTTTGTTTTCTTTCAAGGCCGGTAGAGGCATTCCTCCGAAGAGTGGACCATTGAGGGATCGAAGCTGACGTCGCAGTTCCTGATCCGCGGTCTTTCCATTCTCGCGAGGTTCTTCGATCAGCAGTCTTTGAATTTCCTCCGCCAATTTCTGTCGGGCCGCAGGATCCTTCTCGACTTGCCACTTCGCCAGGAGTGACCCCTCGGGGATGACAGGTCCCTGGGACGCACTGTTGACGGGCTCTGTATAGAAGTGCCAGATCCCTTCGTTGCCGAAACGATCGGCATGAGGGTTACCGGCATGAATATCGGGAGACACGTCGGCGGAAAGGTCCCAGGACCGGCCACCGCTTTCCGTAGAGGTGATTGTCAGATCGATGGCGGTCAGATCGCACGAATGATTTCCGTCGCGTGGTCCAATCAGCAGCGAGATGACGTCCTCGGGCTGAACTTTCAGATCGGCGATCGGATCGGCGACCACAACCCGGTCGCCATGAGAAATTCCGTTCCGCAGTCGCTGCCGCGTTGCACCGCGCCGCAATTCGAGAGTCCAAGTGACCCCGTTCCCGCACTCGGGATGAGCATGCTGGATTTTGGCTTCCACACGAACGGTCGCGGACACCGGACTCTTCCACCCGACCACGGCCTGACGGTCCGGTGATGGGTGAACGGTGACTCCGTGGGGCTTGAGATTTCCCGGAATCCGAACGTGCTCGTCCGACGAGTTGACCACCATCAGGGGCGTCTCGTGACTTCCCCAACCTTTGGCAAAAACGTAACCCGAGACGTTCGAAAGCTGATTTGTGAAGTAGTTTTCGATCTGAACGTGCCCACCCGTCCCGACCCCGAGGTAGTTCAACCAGGCAGCGAGCAGGTCAGCATCGACTTTGTGACGCTTTGCAAGGTCCGCAAGTTCGACGTTACCCTGGGCGGCACCCGCTTCGGTGGCTGCAGCCAGACATCGGACTGTTGCTGCAAAGGAGCGATCACGCCGCTCGGCCAGTTCAGCAGTGACTCGTCGGACATCCCGCAAGAGCACATCCGGCCGGCCGGGTGCGACCAGGCGAGGCTGCTGCCAGACGACGTAGTCATGTTCGTTACCATCTCCGCCGTCCATGGTCGTGAGATAGACCGAGACCTGCTCGCCGTCGCTTGACGCGGGCAGTTTCATGCGGATGTCGGTTCGGGTGGTGATGGGACTGACAGGCTCCATCCACGCCTTGGGGCCACCCACTTTGCCGATATGTCCGATGCTGGTGAATCGCCATAATGCCTGCTGCCACTGAGCGATCTCTGCAGCGATTTGCGGAGTGTCCTTGGGCGTCGCGTCACGCCACTGGCTGCGAAGTCGATCGAACAGAAACGAAGGTTCCTCGCTGGTCAGCGTACTCCAGAGCATTCGCAGATACTTCGGACTCAGGCTTCGTTCTTCCGCGACTTTCTCGATTGTCTTTCGCCCTGATTTCAGAGCGTCTCGTTCCTCCAGCGTTGCCAGCAGATACTTCTTGACGGGCAATCGGCCGCCACCATTGGTATCGAAAACGATTCCCTGCAGGTTGACCTGCGTTCCCCCCTCAGCGTCGGTAAATTCGCCATACACTCCACGAATCTGGGCGAGCAACTCGTCCGTCCAGTCGCGCGGAGTCACCGTCGCAGAGAACCGAAAGCCGTGTGGCAAGAGGATCGCGTGATTGGCGATTTCTTTGGCGGCGTCAAAATACTTGGTGACCATCGCCGGAGACATGGCGAGCGCGTTGCCCAGGTTCGTAAACCCTTCGCCCGCTGCGCTGTCGACCGGAAATTCTCGAGCTGGCGAGAGTGTGGGGACGCCCGTCAGTTCTCGAATCGTGTTGGTATATTCAACATTATTGAGACGCCGCAGCACGACTCGTCCTGGATCACCGGCTCTCGATTTGGCTTCCAGTTTCAGGTATCCGCGCACCCATTGCTTGAGCCGGGTTCGCTCGGCGTCAGTCGGCTGGGGAGCGTCCTTGGGCGGCATCTGACCGCTCTCAAGCATCTCGTTGACCTTCTGCCAGACTTCCGGATGATTGCGCACTTCGTCCAGCGAGGGAAACGCGGTCAGATCGATGTCCGCTTCGCTGAGCTCGGGTGAGTGACAGTTGTCACAAGTGCGAGAAATTATCCGACGAACGTCGTTAGAGTAGGATCGAGAGAACTCAGAAAAGTCCGTCGGCTCAGCGGCGAGCGTGATCCCGCAGGTCACGATGGAACCAGCGACTACCCAATTGAGAAATCTTACCATCTGCATTCGTCGCGCTCCGAATGATTGAATGAACCTCAATGTCCGTGCCCCATCATCGCAGG
>NZ_DASWWZ010000178.1:0-5355 GCF_036405755.1 Schlesneria sp. | reverse complement strand
GGGATCCTGCCGGAGTGCCACTTCGACGACACTCAGCCGCTCGACAAAGTCACGCCAGTCAATCGCCTCGAGTTCCCGCAGACTGTTGATGCTGTTGCCAATTGAAACCTGATCGACGGCCTGCTGATGTCCCTCCGTCTGCACCATCTGTTCGATCGTCTGTCCGTTCTCGGACAATCGCTGCTCGACCCAGGTGAGCGGGAATGCCAGCGACGGACTTTGCCCTCTTAACCGGCGAGCCAGTTCGGCGACGAATGCACTGGAAAGGACCGGGTTAGGCCGGGCCATATCGGCCAGACAGAGAACCAGATCCTTGGGAGTCGTCTCAACGCAGTGGATAAAGCGGTCTGCCCACAGCGTCGCAGCATCCCGGTCGATGCGTCCTGTGGCAATGCGGGCCGCCACACGGCGCAGATTCTCGATCAGCGCCTGTCGCATCATGATGGGGACGGCCCAGAGTTCGCCCAGCTTCAGGGGACGCTCGCGCTGGTACGCGGCCACGAATGTCCGCAAGCTTTCCGCATCGATGCGACCATCCACATGGGAAATCAGCTCCAGCGCCAGATCGTAGACGCAAGGATAACCTGCCGACGGACCGTTCAAAAGCCGCGGCAAGTCCCGGCTGTACTGACGTGGCAGATGCCGCCGCGCCGTGCGAATTTGTTCCTCAATAAGGTAGTAGTTGTCCAGCAGCCATTCGCCAGCGGGGACGTTGTGGCGGTCGTTCTGCACAGCTTCGAGAAGCAGCTTATACGTTTGCTTCAGAATATTCTGATTGTCGGTCAAACGCAGCAACAGCCGGTCTGGACCCGGGTTTGGGTCAATCTCGTGCCACGCCGCGAGGGCTTCAGCGTGTTCTTCGAGTTGAGCCAGACTGAAGAGATCCGAGCGAAGCGGCAGATCATTCCCAAATTCGCGGAAAAGACCATCAACTCCGATTCTCGCCTTGAGGCGATCAATCCCTTTACGAATCGTTTTGCTACGTAACTTCAAGGGCATGCTGTCCATCCAAAGAAAAAGGCCGACGCAATCCAACCCCGCTCCAGAGGTCTACCGCGTCGGCCCACTATTCACCTCGCCTACCGTTCAGGTCTGCTACCGAAATTAGTCTTCCGATGTTGTGATCTGAGCAGAGTTTCCGCTCCCGCTGCCAGATCCTGACAGCAGTTCTCTTACCGGAAATTCCCCCAATTCACAACCGCCAACGCGTTTCGCGGGTCCATGCAATCCGAGTACCACAGCCATGTACGATCACGATTTACGTCAAATTTCATCAATTTTCTGTGAGGGCCTGATGCTGGCTCGGTACTGCATTGAAGCCCTCGAGGACCACAGTGGTCGATGACCCGCCATTCTCACTGCTGTGATCCGTTCCCTCTCACAGGCCGTGCACGCGGACTCTTGCAACAGCCCGCGTCACGGGTTGACGGGGATTGCCAAGCAGCTCTACATTTCCAAAGTGGATGATTGCGACTTCAGATCGACTCGTCCGCAAACCGAAGTATCCCTTGTTAAAAGTGTGGTTAACGGGGGGACGGGGAAGCCACTTCTTTCCGTCGTCCAAAATCACAGGGAACGAGATTACGTCGACTCTACCGATTCAGGGGTTGCGGAGTGAGTCTGCATCTGTAGAATCTAGCGTTTCGACGAACCGAGTTCTGTTACTGCGGTCCAACACGTCCGCGGCCTTAACTTCACTGCGAGCAACCTCGTGGTGAGCGTTTCGGCCATAATGTCCCGTGAAAGAGCCTGAGTCATGCCTTTGTCGCGAACTACCCTCGAAAGACAACTTGCAGCCGCCAACGCGGATTTGGCAACTTTCTCCAACTCACTCAAGGAGAAAGGCTTAGGGGAAGCCGAATTCAAGCGAAACACCAAATGGCGCTCGCTGAACGCCACAATCCGCACTGTCCGTCGACGCCTGGCCGCTGTTGGAGTGACTGAAGCCAACACCGCCGCTGTCGCCCAGCGGAAGGCTGAAAAGCTGGCAGCCGCAGAAGCCGAATAGTTCCTTCTGCGCCTCGATCTCAGCCCTGAACCGACGAGCGACGAATCTTCCCGACCGGGAAGCGGAATCAGCCAACGCCGATAAGTCAGTCCCTTCAGGGTTTCCCATCCACCGCCATCGGATGTGAAAACCAGCACCAAAATACGATCGTTTTCTCGGAGAGGTGGCAGAGCGGCCGATTGTGCAGCACTGGAAATGCTGTGTCTGGGAAACCGGACCGAGGGTTCGAATCCCTCCCTCTCCGCATCTTGAGGGCCTGCAGAACCCGCTAAGGTTTTGCAGGCTCTTTTTCGTTCTGCCTGCCCCCGAGGAACCCGCATTCTGACAGGTTTCGCAAGCTGGGAAGCTACGGGAATCAGTCGAGACCGAATCGACCCGCAGCTTTTGCCGATCGCTTCTGGAAAGTCGTCCAAAGCGGTCTGACGTGCGAGATTCAAGTGGAATCAGACCTCTGGTTGCTCGATAAAATACCATAGGGGAACTCCCGGCCGAGTCGTTCGTTCGTTGCTTTCGGTGCGGCATACGCTGACTTTCTGGTTTTGGCATCCTCCAAGAGGATCGATCTCTCGACGTGGCCCCCGGTGAATGTCAATCTGAAGCGTCTCAAGGGTTTTAGCCGCCGCCGGATCGTGTCGAGACACCAGCAAGATCAAGGACGAGATTTCCAAAACGGAAAGCACGCTCGGCAGGATTAGCCAGTCGTTCCCAACAGAGAGGCAGTCATTTCATGCGGATCGTACTCGCCAGTTCCGAGGCAGTCCCTTTTTCCAAAACGGGGGGCCTGGGGGACGTTGCAACTGCCTTACCCAAGGCGTTGGCTCAGGTGGGTCACGATGTTTCATTGTTTACTCCTTTCTACCAGCAGATCATCGCCAAACGAGGATCCAGCGTTCCGGTGATCGAACCTACCGGCTTGACATTCCGCGTTACCGTGGGGTCAAAACACGTCGAAGGCCAGATCCTGAAGTCCTCGCTGCCGGGCTCGCGAGCGACGGTCTACCTGATTGAACAGCCACACTACTTCAACCGCCCCGGACTCTATGTCGAGCAGGAGCAGGACTACAGGGACAACAGCGAACGGTTCATCTTCTTCAGCCGGGCCGTCATGGAAGCGACCCGCCTCCTCAACCTGAAGCCCGACATCATTCACGCCAATGACTGGCAGACGGGGTTGATCCCCGCCCTTTTCAAGATTGAATTCCAGGGTTCTCCGGGCTTCGAACGGACGGCCTCGATCTTCACGATCCACAACATGGCCTTTCAAGGTCAGTTCTGGCACTGGGACATGCTGCTGACCGGGCTCGACTGGAAATACTTCAACTGGCGTCAAATGGAGTGCTACGGCCATCTGAACCTGCTGAAGACGGGGATCGCCTTTGCCGACCTCGTCACCACGGTCAGCCCGACTTACTCTCGCGAGATCCAGACGGCCGAGTTCGGCTGCGGTCTGAATGCCGCTCTTTCCTCCCGGCATGACGACCTGTTCGGCATCCTCAACGGCGTCGATACCGAAGTCTGGAACCCCGCCACCGACCCGCACATCGCCCAGAACTACACCGCGGCCACGGTGGCAGAAGGAAAAGCGGCCTGTAAGGCCGAACTGCAGCGCCGCCTCGGCTTGCCTGTTCGCCCGGACGTCATGTTGCTGGGCAGCATCTCGCGGATGACGCACCAGAAGGGCTTCCAACTGGTCGAACAATGCTCCTCCATGTTGATGGATCAGGACATTCAATTCGTTTTCCTTGGTTCGGGTGAACCTCGTTTTGAGCAACTGCTGACGAAACTTGCCGAAAGCCACCCGGGGAAAGTGGCCACCCACATCGGCTACGACGAACCCCTGTCGCATCAGATTGAAGCCGGAGCCGACGCGTTCCTCATGCCGAGCGAGTTTGAGCCATGCGGCCTCAACCAGATGTATAGCCTGCTCTATGGAACAGTCCCCATCGTCCGTGCTGTGGGTGGCCTTGCCGATTCCGTCGTCGACGCCTCTGACGAGAACCTCGCCAATCGAACCGCTAACGGCTTTGCCTTCCGTGAGTTCCGCAGCGACGTCCTGTTCTGGAATATCTGCCGGGCACGGGCCCTGTTTGCAGACAAGCAGAAGTGGTCCTCCCTCCAGCAGACGGGTATGAAACAGGACTGGTCCTGGACGCATAGCGCCAACGAGTATCAGCGAGTCTACGAACTTGCCCTCGAAAAGCGTCGGAATCCCCGCCCTACCAGTGACTCGACCACCCGAAGTGTCGTGGGAGGCTGAGCGACAGCCCTTCCCCATCACTGATCGAACAGAGGCTCCGGGATGCCCGAACTCCGCAAAGATCCGCTGCTGCAGCGCTGGGTCGTCATGGCACCCGAGCGAGCTCGGCGGCCGATTCAACTGCAACTCCCCGATCCCCTCCCGCCCCCTCATCCCACTAACCCCAACCCGGAGCAGTCCGCCGATCGAGGTACACCCGGCTGTCGCCGTCGCGGTTTCCGCAGCCGGAGCACCATCCGTCGTCGCCCCCCTCAACTGGATGCCACCGCACCGGCCAGTCAGCCCCCCTTTGATCCGTTCGCCGAAGGGAATGAGCACGCCACGCCCCCCGAAGTCCTGGCCTACCGCAACCCCGGTTCCCAACCCAACCAGCCGGGCTGGCGAGTCCGTGTCGTCCCGAACAAGTTCCCGGCACTGGAACCGGTGGGCGAACTCAACCCCCTCATCGGCGACCTGTACCAGTCCTTAAACGGGTTCGGCCTGCATGAGGTCATCATCGAATGCCCTCATGCGGAAACCAACCTCGCCCGACTCACGCTCGACAACATCCGCGAAGTCCTGTCGGCCTATCAGGACCGCATGAAGGCGATCAGGAACGAGGCTCGACTGGTCCATGTCACCCTCTTCAAGAACAATGGCGTTCGCGCCGGAGCATCCCTGCCCCACTCGCATTCGCAACTGATCGCCAGCCCCGTCGTTCCCGTGACGATTGTCGAAGAAATCGCAGCCGCACGAGCCTTCTATGACTCCCGTCAGCATTCGATCTTTGACGAGCTCATCCGGCAGGAACGCCTTACGGGTGAGCGAATTTTCTTTGAGAGCGACCGCTTTATTGCCTTCTGCCCTTATGCCAGCCGCTTCCCCTATGAGACCTGCCTGCTGCCCAAGCGGCAGCAGAGTCATTATGAAAACCTGCAGCCGGACGACCTCACGGACCTGGCTTATATTCTCAAGACTGTGCTATGTAAGCTGGATCAGGGTCTTAGTAACCCACCTTATAACTATGTTATTCACACCGCCCCCTTTAATGAGCCGGAGCTCCCCTGGTACCGCTGGCACCTGGAGATCTTCCCCCGCCTGACCAGTGTTG
>NZ_DASWWZ010000177.1:0-7640 GCF_036405755.1 Schlesneria sp. | reverse complement strand
AGTTGGCGTGAATGCGAACGGCGATGAATTTATTCGGATGGCCGATCGCTTCGTCCAGATGGTCATCGAGCCACTCCAGACTCTCGATCTGCGGGAGCTTTTGCTGCTCCGCTCGATCAAATGGAGTGACGACGGCAAATGGCGTTTTCGCGGACGGGGCTACGCGATCGATCGTACCGTCGCCATGGACCTGATAGCCCTGCCCATCCAGAATGATTAACTCGCCGTCGAGTTGGTTGAGTGTTCCGACTCCGAAGTCACCATACCGCAGCAATTCCTCAAATGTGGTGATGCCATCGTAGTGCCCAAGCATGAGCGCATTGATGACAGAGATCTGAGTGATCTGGTCACGGGGGACAAAAACCGAGGATGTGGCCGTCTGGGCGCCATTTTCTGCCGGTGCATTCGATCCGTTCGCAGCGGGCTGTGTAGCGACCGCAGGTGCCTGAGAGCAACCTGCCCCAAGAGCCAGCAGCAACAAACTCGTGACCAGGGATTGCATCCATCGCAACACGAGGCCAGAGGTTGTCACCCGGGAAGTCGCTTCAGGTAGGTCGAAGTCTGTAATGGCCAATGGGGCTCTTCCTTGGGGGACCTGTCGGTTCGACGAAACTTTCGCAGCGCGACTGTAGCATGTCCCCCACCATGTTTCACGGTATTGTCGAGTCCGTAGTCTCACGACTTTACTGCACCCTCGCGCATTCGGCAGTCGTCCAATGAATGGGGCGAGCTGTTTGTTTCAGCGTCGGCACGGCCACTACACCCGGCAGCGACGCTCCGACTTTCAGGAATTTTCGTCAGATTCTTGTAAGGACAGTTTCAGGCATGCTGTCTTTAGTTTATCATGGTACTTGTCGCTCATGTGAAAACGTCCTGACACCTTGGCCAACAACCTGAGACGGGGAGAGTAAACATCATGCCGCGAGTTGGAATTCTTGCTTTGATTCAAGAGTCGAATACGTTCCTGCCTGGGGCGACGACATTGGATCATTTCCGTCAGGAATTGCTGCTTGTAGGCGAAGACGTCCGTCAGGCGTTTGCAACGGCTCACCACGAAGTTCGTGGATTTTTTGATGGACTTGCAGCGGCAGGAATCGAAGCCGTACCGTTGTTCGCAGCGCGAGCCCTTCCCTTCGGGACGATTGAACCAGAAGCGTTCAACCATTTGCTGGATGTGATGCTCAGTGAACTCCGCAAGGCCGGGCCTTTAGACGGGTTGCTGGTTGCACCGCACGGTGCAACGGTTTCCAAAGACTATCCTGATGCCGACGGTGAATGGCTGACCCGGGTTCGCCAAGCCGTGGGGCCTGATCTTCCTATCATCGGAACACTTGATCCACACGGGAATCTTTCTCCGGAAATGGTCGCTGCGACGAATGCGCTCGTTGCCTATCGCACGAACCCGCACGTCGACCAGGAACAACGCGGGCTCGAAGCCGCGATCCTCATGGTGCGGACATTAAAAGGAGAGATTCGCCCGGTCCAGGCGGCCTGCTATCCACCCATGGCCATCAACATCGAACGGCAATGTACTTCGGAATCCCCCTGTCTGGAGTTGTGTGCCCGCTTCGATGAAGCGAGACATCGTCCCGGTGTGCTGGGGGCCAGCCTGATGTTCGGTTTCCCCTATGCTGACGTCTCAGAAATGGGCTCGTCTGCATTGGTCATTGCAGACGGTCAGCCTGAATTGGCTCAGCAAGTGGCCAATGAACTCGGACAGGAAATGTGGAATCAGCGGCACGGGTTGGCCGGAACATTCCTGACCGTCGAAGAGGCTGTTGCTCAGGCCGTGAAACTTCCCGGACCCGTTTGCATGCTGGACATGGGTGACAATGTGGGGGGGGGATCGCCAGGCGACGGAACATGGATTGCTTGGGAACTTTATCGCACAGGAGTTGGCCCTGCGTTTGTCTGTATCGACGATGCTGACGCTGTCCGCGCAGCGGAAGCGACGGGGGTGGGAAACACGGCGACGTTCACAATTGGTGGCAGGACAGATGACCTGCACGGTGCTCCGCTCGTAGGGACGTTTCGCGTCGAGCAACTGACCGACGGTCGGTTCAAGGAGTCGGAGGTACGGCATGGCGGATTCACCGAATTCGACCAGGGTCGCACTGCAATCCTCAAGACCGATCGCGGCCTGACAATCATGGTCACAACCAAGCGGACGCTTCCGTTCAGTCTCAAGCAACTGACGGCTTTCGGCCTGCAACCCGATCAGTTCCAGATCATCGTGGCGAAAGGGGTGAATGCCCCACTGGCTGCTTACCGTCCCGTCTGTCCCAGTGTTCTGCGTGTCAATACGCGCGGGGTTACGATGGCCGACATGACGCAGCTTCCCTATCAGCATCGGCGGAAGCCTGTGTTCCCGTTCGAGGTCGAGACAACATGGTCCATTCCATGAATGCTTGCAGCGGATCCTAAGGACCCCCCGCGACAAAACTGTGACTCACGCGTTCCGGCTTATCAGTACGACCGATCACGCTGACAGACGGCCAGCTCGTGATCGGTCTTGTGGGGACTTTTACGTTGAGTACTCCCATGGCGAATCACGGCACTCTCCCCAATCCGCAGGGGCGACTGGAATCACTTCCCGTGGCCGCTCATGTGAATCACACGATTCATGCGGGCCTGCCCCTTGAGTCTGGACTGCGTGCTTTGGCGGAACAGACGCGATCGCGGTCAACGCGACGCGCACTGGTCGATTTGAGCGAGCAACTGGAAAGGGGAGTCCCCCTGGCGGACGCGATGCGGCACTCGACCGGGCGCTTGCCACGCACAATGACGGCTCTGGTCGAAGCGGGAATGAAGTCGGGCCGGCTGGACGCTGTGATGCAATACAGTGTTGATCAATCACAGCAGGCAATGTGGCTACGGCAAGAGATCTGGGCTTCGCTGGCGTACCCCGCATTCCTGATCTGTTTTGCCTGCTGTGTGAGTGCGTTCATTCTCTTATCGGTCATTCCCGCGTTTGAGGGAATCTTTGGTGACTTTGGTATTGAGTTGCCCGGCTTGACCGTTGCTCTACTGAACTTCTCCAAATTCATGAGGAGAGCAGGCTGGGTTCTGGTCGCTAGCGCGGTTCCATTGATCTTATTTGGTCTCGCTGTGATTTCGGCAACGGGGAGACGCTGGTTTTCAAGAAACTGGCTGACTTCGATTCCGCTGCTGGGGAGCGTCTTCAGGCTTGCAGCACTGTCAGAGTTTTGCCGGGTCATGGGAATTCTGGTCGAAGCGAACCTGCCATTCTCGAGTGCACTTCGCCACGCGGCGGATGCCAATAATGACGAGTGGGTCTCCAGACGAGCGCGGCTGGTCGCAGTCGATATTGAAGGCGGCGTCTCACCAGACGACGCAGCTCTGGCGGCAGGACTTCCCAATGCATTGAGCCAGGTCTTTCGGCATGTGGGCTCGCAGCGCACCGTTGTTGATGCGCTCCATAGCCTGTCCGATTTATTTGCCGTGAGGTGCAGGGTAGCTTGCCGCACGCTGAATTCCATCTTTGAGCCCGTCGTGGTGCTGTCGGTGCTGGGACTTGCAGGAATGACCGTCGCCGCCATCTTTATCCCCTTGATCAAACTCTTGAATGCTCTCGCTTAGCTGGAGGCAACGATGGACGGCACACAAATAGGGCTGATAAGCGGGCCATTTGCTTTGCTGTTCGCCAGTATCGTCGTACGCGTCATCTCAGCCGTTCAGCCCGAGGGCCGCGCCAGTGCGGCCCGCCGCAGCATGCTGAACCAGTTGAGTTATGTTTTGATGGCGATCGCCATCGGCGGTCTGGTCTTCCTCACCTTCGCTGGGTACGCAATTGGTTTCTTCGGTCTGCTGATTGGCCTGGTCGTTTGCGTGTCGCTGATCACGACTGACCTCCGTGTGGCGAGTGCAAGGGCGCGAGCCAATCAGGTTGAGTTTCTGTGGTTGCTGGCTCTTGCCGTGCGGTCTGGCCGCCCCCTCGCCGACGAGATCGAGGCTTATGCCAAGGGGACCGACGGACGTCGCCATCGAATTCTGATGGATCTGACGAATCGGCTGCGCGAAGGAATTCCACTTACGGAACTGGCCGTTCCCCAAGGTCTGTTGCCACGGTCGGCCGCATTGCAGATTCACTGTGGAGTGACTTCGGCGACCTTGCACGACACGTTGCGTGCGACCGCTGTGCGAGTCACAAAAGAATTGACTGACGATGAGGACGAAGCAGGGAATATCGCCAGTGCCATGATTTATCCCTCTCTGATTGTGCCGATTACCTGTCTGATTGTGGCCTTCCTGATGTACCAGGTCATTCCAAAGTTCGGGAGAATTTTCGCGGATTTTGGAACAGAACTTCCGACGCCGACCGTGCTGCTCATCCAGATCTCGCGTACGGTCAGCGATTACTGGTATCTGTATCTGGCGCCTTTGTTTTATGTTCCACTTGGAATTCTCATCTTGTCCTGTGTGGGACAGTATTACGGTTGGCGAGTTGTCCTCCAATCACTTCTCGGGCATTGGTTTATCAGATGGCATAGCCCCGATGTCTTACGCGCGGCCGCCCTGTGCGTGAATCAGGGAACCCCCCTCGATAAAGCCTTGCACTCCATTGCCAAGCATCCGGGACCGCTGCGACTTCGTCAGAGACTGGCGTGGGCAATCGATACCCTCCAGGAGGGAGCTCCCCAGTGGCAGACCCTGCAGAGGGCAGGAATCGTCACCTACTCAGAAGCTGTTGTTCTCGAAACCGCCGAGAACTCGGGGAATCTTTCCTGGGCCATGGACATGGTGGCGAGTCAGATGGAACAGCGTACGGCGTTTCGCCTGGCAGCATTGACCGAAATATTACGGCCCATTGTCCTGCTGGCTGTCGCGTTGAGCGTAGCGATGGTCGTGATCTGCATCTTCCTTCCTTTGATCAAGCTTCTCAATGATCTGAGCTAGTCGAAGCGGCTTGGCACAGTTCCCGCGTCATGAAAGTCCGTTTGGAATGTTTCAAAAGACACACACAACTTCCTGTTTCCAAAGCGGCCCACCGAGTCGATGGTGTATTCCCGTGTCTGAGCGCAAGGGATTCACCTTGACCGAAATGGCCGGGACTTGCCTCTTGATGGTATTGGTGTTTACGACCACCATACCGATGCTGCAGGTGGTCGCACACGAGCGTCGGTCGACGGAACAACGCCAATTCGCCCTGCAACATGCGGCGAACTTGCTCGAACGAACCACTCAGCAGGAATGGTCAAAGCTCACACCAGGCGCAGTAGCGCTACAGGATGCTGAAGAAGAACTTCGTCTCATCCTGCCGGGACTGGAGCAACAAGTTTTAGTTCATGAGGTGGCTGGAGAAGCTCAGGCACGTCAGATCGTTGCGTCAGTTCGCTGGAAGAACAAGACCGGGGAATATGTCCAACCGTTAAAACTCTCTACCTGGCGTTACCAGATCGACGAGGTGCGGTGATGGTGCATGACACACGGGTAGAGTCAGGTGAGTACCGTTACACATCCCGTGAGCCTCGGGGAAGCCGCGGAGACTTAAGTCCCCCCCTTTTATCGACGCAGCGCTGCCCTGTTCGAAAGAGACAGTCCCGGTTTGGACGATCAACAGCGAAGCACAGCCGGCGATGTGGATATACGCTCATTGAGATGGTTGTTGTGATCAGCATGTTGACGACGCTGTTCGGGATCATGGGGGTCACCTTCAATCTTCTGCTGAGAATGGACAAAGCGGTCTTGCAGGGGTTTGTCACAGAGCGAACCATATCTCGACTGGCGATCCTGTTTCGGGATGACATTCATCAGGCAACCGAAGGGATCGTTGTGGAAGAGACGGAACTGACACTTCAGCCTCGATCGATGGGCCGGGATGCAGGCGTATCGGTCCGGTACGTCGTGACGGATCAAGGGGTAACACGGCTCACGCGGGATCAAGGTGCCGTTGTCGCCCGAGACGATTTCGTACTGCCCGACTGTGAGATCACTTTTGTGTCTGGCGAGGGTGATGAGGCGCAGCGGCGAGTGCTTGCGATACGGCGCCCCGCTGCGAGTCCGCTGGGGAAACGCCACGAGTACGCTCCACTGCGTCAACTGAATATCGAGGCCTATCTCTCGAAGCCATCTCCAGCTCAGGATTTGAGCGGGCAGCGAGCTTCTGATGAGGCAGCGACGACGGGCGATGATCCACCTGCGCGGTCAGGGGATTCCGACGCCGACGCGTCAGTGAAGGAGGAACACGAATGATGCGAAGGCCTTCACGTCAGAGTACGCCGCCAGGGGGGCGGGCCCGTCGCGGCGCTGCCATGTTGATCGCCTTGATGGCGCTGCTCGTTTCGTCACTCATCATCGCCGCGCTGTTACGAACGGCGGCGTTATCTCATCGACAACTGAAACGGGAGGAATACCGGATTCAGGCGAGCCTTCTGGCCGATGCGGGCTATCAACGGGCTCTCTGGAAGTTGCAGAGCAATCCGGAATGGTTGGGGGACGAGTGGGTCCTCGGAGAAGAGCAACTTGCTCCTGGACGAACCGCAAAAGTGAAAATCACTGTGGCAGCCGATTCCCAGGAGTCCGGACTGCGTGCCGTGACGGCCACGGCAGATTACCCCGTCGATCACCCCGATCGAGTCCGCATCGTCAGAAAGCGAAACATTCCTTGATTCATTAGCGATATTTCGTCCGCGATTGTCATCTCTCATCAGGAAATCAACACGATGAACGGCATACACCTGCACCAGAAAGCTGCACATTCAGGCCACAAGCATGTCACTTCGTCCCAGGCGTCGAGGCCCCCTCTTCTGCGGAGACCCCAGGCTCGGACAGCGCGGGTCCGAGGCTTTACACTCATCGAACTGCTGGTGGTGATCGCCATCATCGCGGTACTCATCGCGCTTCTCCTGCCGGCAGTCCAGCAGGCCCGGGAAGCGGCTCGGCGGACGCAGTGTAAGAACAACATGATGCAGATCGGTCTCGCCTTGACGAACTACATGATGGCTCATGATGTTCTCCCTCCCGGAACACAGAATGACTCGGGGCCGATCATGTCGAAGGAGAATGGGGGGTATCACATGAGTTGGATGACTCAGATTCTTCCGTACATCGAGCAGCAGAATGTCTATGGTCACATCGACTTCACCAAATCGGTTTATGACCCGGCCAATGTTCCCGTACGGCAGCAGCGGATCAGCACTTTTATCTGCCCTTCGGATCCTGGCACCGGCGGGGGGGCGACAACGGCGCTGACCAGCTACTGCGGTGTTCATAACGATTTTGAGACACCCATCGATGTCAACCAGAACGGCGTCCTGTTTTTGAATAGCTCCATTCGCTATGAGCAAATTCGCGACGGGAGTTCGAATACGATCTTCGTGATGGAGACTCGTTTGAATTCAGGAAGTGACCTGGGATGGATTTCCGGCACAAAGTCTTCGTTACGGAATGCGGTACGAATCGCTCCGACTAGCGCCGGTGCTGGCGGACCCGTCAATCCCGAAGACGCCAAGGAAGACGAGTTGGGCGCAGATCCCGAGGGGACGGTTGCTGCCGAGACGATTCCAGGGCCGGGCGTTTTGTTCGAACTTCACCCTGTTACACAAAGCAATGTCAATGGGGGGGATATCCGGCAGGAGTTGCGCGATCTGGAAAGGGGACGGGAAACTGTGGGGGGGCCG
>NZ_DASWWZ010000176.1:0-18052 GCF_036405755.1 Schlesneria sp. | reverse complement strand
TCTCTGGACTCGACCAGGTCGCGGAGCTTCGCTCGATCGGTGTCGGCTTGCCCCTGGGTGATGTGTACGACCGGGTCAATTTCACTGCCGAAGTGACGGAATCCAGCGAGGGTGATCGGCGCCCAGGTCCTCGATTCCCTTTGTAATCTGCCGCGGATTGGCGCCGTCGCGGTCCATCACCCAGATGGAAGGAACGTCCCCCGTTGCCGCGCGGCAGAACACGATCTGTTGCCCATCGGGCGATTCACTGGCTCGAAAATCCCAGACCGATTCTTTACCAGGCGTCAGTTCCGTGATCGAACCGTCGTGCGGGTTGAGCTTGCAGATCTGGGTTCCTCCTTGAGCCTGGTCTGGCAGAAAATCCCGGTTGAAGTGGTCCAGATCAGGCTTTCCGATCCGATACTGCCAGGGAACCTTTGCATCGGCCGTCCGACGGGGAAACAGGATCTGCCCGTCACGTGTCCAGGAAGGGACATTCGATCCCCCGCCGCGGACCTTCTCATTTCCATACGTCGCCGCGAACCACATCGACTGCCCGGAGGTCAGCACGCGATGCTCCGAACCATCCGGACGACCAATGCAGACATCCGCCCAGTCATGGCCGGGATCGCTTTGGTAGTGGCAATCGACGTAGAGGACCCAGTCCCCCTGCGGTGACCACTGTGTCCCGAAATAAAGGTGTCCTGCCTGAGCCGCCACGCGGACGCGGTTGCCTCCGTCAACGTCGCTTGTCCAGATCTGGTATCCTTCGGGGCTGGCCAGATGAAAGGCCACTCGTTGCCCGTCAGGGCTCAGGCTGAGCCCGTAAGGCAGCCCCTCACCGGCCTTGGTAAATTCTTTCGGGTCACTCCCATCCAATCGGACGCTGTAGATCTGACCGACCTTATTCTTCACCACCTGAATCAATAATCGGTCGTCCGAGAGCAGTAGCGCGGGCGTGCGGAAGGGGGCCTGTTGATCCTTGGTACAGATTTCCTCAAGGGATTCCGTGATCAAATCATATTGCCACAGGTGCGTCGGAGTCTGAGTGTAGTATTCTTCGAACGGTCGCCCCGGCCCATCCCGGCGCGGCTCCATACTCAGGATGACCACACGCCGCCCATCCCGAAACGTCTCTCCGGGTTGCCAGGTCGCCTGTCCCGGTGCGTCGAAGCGAAGATACGTGAGCGCCGTCCCATCCGAGGTCGCAAGTCCGGTCCGCCCCTGAGAAGTGAAAAAGAAGCGGCTCGCCGCTGTCTTGGACGGTTCCTCGGCACCCCAGGCGAAGTGACGGGAGCCGGTCCCACCGCACATGATCAAGGTCGACCACAGACAGGCGTGCAATGTCAGTCTCATCCGAAGTTGACGCGCTGCCAGACAACGGTTTCGCATGGTGCCCCTCAACTCCTGAAATCAAACGTGGTTCGAGTATCTCGCTTGACCATCTCCAGTCTGCCATCAACGCCATCATTCCGAAATAGCAGGCCTGAGAATCGCCGGTTCCCTGGAAACGCCACCCCAACCGTGCGAAACGAGACCTCTGTCGAGCAGCCCCCTCTAACCACCAAATTCCCTCAAACCGATACCTCCCTCACTCATCGTGCCCACACACACCTTCCCGATCGGGAAAGGGAAAACACCTTCTTACGCGACTTCACCGAATCAAACTTCCGAACAACGCCAAAGAGGCGTACAATCAAACAGATTTCGATGCGTCTGAACTTTCTGGTGGGAGTGGTCATGCGATTTCTGGGCTTGGGTCTTCTGGCCGCGATTGTCGGGATCGGAATGATCAACTCGGCCGTCGCCGACGATGCGGCCGATGCGACGTTTTTTGAAACCAGGGTTCGCCCGCTGCTTCATGCGAAATGCATTGAATGTCACGGTAGCGACAAACCCAAAGCGGGACTCAGCCTGACTTCTCGGGAAGAAATTCTTCAGGGGGGTGAAAGTGGTCCTGCGGCGATCAGCGGGAAACCAGAAGAATCCCTCCTCGTCGACGTCATCGGCTACCGCAACGTGGTCCAGATGCCCCCCAAGTCAAAGTTGCCCGATTCCGATATTCTCATCCTGACGGATTGGATCCGTCGCGGCCTCCCCTGGCCGAATTCCAAGCCAGCCACACCCGCTCCTGCCGCAGCGACCATCACCGAATTCACCGACGAACAAAAAGCATTCTGGGCTTTTCAGCCCGTGCAACGGGTTTCGCCCCCCGCCGTTCAGAATCATGCCTGGGTCCGGTCTCCCATCGATCACTTCCTGTTGGCAGAACGCGAAAGCAAAGGGCTGCCGACATCCCCTGAAGCGAGCAAGCGGACACTGGTTCGCCGTTTAACGATCGATCTGATTGGCCTGCTGCCGACACCGCACGAGGTCGCCGACTTTGTCAGCGACGAATCTCCGGATGCACTGGAAAGACTGGTCGACCGGTTGCTCGCTTCTCCTCACTATGGCGAACGCTGGGGCCGACGCTGGCTGGACGTTGCCCGCTATGCAGACTCCAACGGAATGGATGAGAACCTGGCCTACGCCAACGCCTATCGCTACCGGGACTACGTGGTGAAGTCGATGCGAGAGGACAAGCCATACGATCGGTTCCTGACGGAACAGATCGCCGGGGACCTGCTTCCTTCACCGTATGCGAATTCGACCGAAGCTCATCTCCCCCCCGAGGCCTTCGACGGGTTGATCGCGACCGGCTTTCTGTGCCTGGGTCCGAAGATGCTCGCCGAAGACGACCCGGTCAAAATGCAGATGGACATCATCGACGAACAGGTCGATACCATCGCCCGGGCGGTGATGGGGCTGACAATGGGGTGTGCACGCTGTCACGACCACAAATTCGATCCTCTCTCCACCGAAGACTATTACGGTCTGGCGGGTGTCTTTAAGAGCACGCAGACGATGGACACCTTCACCGTCGTGGCCCGCTGGCACGAACGTCCCATGGCGTCACCCCTCGAACTGCAGCAGCGGGATTCGCTGGAACAACTCGCCAAAGTCCAGAAGGAGACGGTCGAGAAACTTGTGCGTGATTCGACAGCAGCGGCCATTGAATCCGCGAGAAAACAGTCGGGCTCGTATCTGCTCGCCGCCACCCGTGAAACGCAGCTTGCAGAGTTACTGAGCACCGCCAAGCCACGGGGAGTCGAACCGCACCCGCAACAAATTCCCGGTGCAATTTTCCGCGAAGCAGAAGATTTCGATCGCGGTAATGTGATCAAGGATAAAGAGACCTACGGCAAAGAGATTGGGGTCCTGGTCAACCGGGGAGAGACTCCGAATTTCGTCGAATACGACATCAACGTCGAAACCGCAGGGACTTACCAGTTCGAGTTGCGTTACGCCGCGGTCACTGAGCGTACCGTAAAGACGTATGTCAATCAGCGACTCGTCAAGAAGAATGCGGCATCGAAGGTGACCGGGTCGTGGACCCCGGACAGTCAGACCTGGTTCGTGGAATGCTATGTCACCCTGAACGCCGGCAAGAACCTGATCCGGTTAGAACAGCCCAATTTCTTCCCTCACATCGACAAGCTGCTGCTGACCCCAGTCGCACCGGAACAACTCAAATCCCCCGCATTTTTACCCGACGTCAGCGAAGGGGGACGTGAGACATTCGAGCCCCTGGGGACGTTGACGCAACAATGGGCTGAGGCGATCAGAGTCGCAAAGGCTGATCCCCAGTCGATCCTGACCGCATGGAACCAGTTTGTCACAACGGGCCAGCTCACCGTCGACCCCTCCGCCCCCGAAAATGGGATCGCCCGACTGCTGGGCGAGAGCCAGCCAACGTCGCTGGCTGACCTCGCACAGCGTTATGACCAGCTCTTCGAGGCAACTCGAGCGGCATGGATCGACCTCCAGAAAAGGGAGACTGCGACAGAATCGAAGTCACTTGAGGACCCGGTCCTGAATGCCGCCCATCAGTTGCTGACAAACCCGGAAGGCCCCTTCCGCACTCCGCCCGACATCGAAGCCGCATTCTCCGCGGAAACGCAGGAGAAACTGAAGATGGAGCGAGCCGAACTGGCAGGCCGTGAGGCTGCCATCCCCAAGTTCCCCGAGGTGATGGCCGTTGTCGACAGTACTCCCGAAAATCTGAAAATCCATCTTCGCGGCAGCCATTTGACTCTGGGCCGCCAGGTGCCGCGCCAACTTCCCAAAATTCTGACCGACTCCATGGCGCGACTGGGAATTGCCACGCACGAACTGCAGGAAGGGAGTGGGCGGCTGGAACTCGCGCAGTGGTTGACCAGTCCACAGCATCCGCTCACGTCGCGCGTGATGACCAACCGGATCTGGCAATGGCACTTCGGACAGGGACTCGTCCGATCCCCCGACAACTTCGGCCGTCTCGGTGAACGGCCGAGTCACCCCGAACTGCTGGATTGGCTGGCGAGCGAGTTTTCCGGCGCATATCCGTCAGGGCAGGACAGTCCACGCAACTGGAGTCTGAAAGCCTTTCACCGGGCGTTAACCGCCACATCGACCTATCGACAGAACACCGACTATGATGCGGCCGCGGCGCTGGCTGATCCTGATAATAAGCTGCTGTGGCGTTTTCATCGCCAGAGGATGGATGTCGAGGTCTTGCGGGATTCCCTGCTCGCCCTCAGCGGCCAACTGGATGAAAGACAGGGTGGTACTCTGCTGACGACGCCTAACCGCAACTACGTCACCAGTACCGCTAACGTGAATCCGGCGCTCTACAACAGCAATCGTCGTTCGATCTACCTGCCCGTCGTCAGGTCCGCTCTGTACGAAGTTTTTACAGCGTTTGACTTTGCAGACCCCAGCACGTTGGCAGGCCAGCGGGATCAGACGACCGTCGCACCACAGGCACTCTTTATGATGAACAGTGCGTTCGTGCTCGATCAGGTTCAACCTCTCGCACAGCAACTGCTCGCGCATAGTGAACTTGATCATGCCGCGCGCACGAAAGAGTTGTATCAGCGGGCTTATGGACGCGATCCGTCCGAAACCGAAGTCACTCGTGCCGCCAGTTACCTGCAGCGATTGCGGGCTTCGCTGGCGGAGGCAGGGGTCTCCGAGAGTGAGACCGAAACGCGGGCGTGGGTCAGTCTCTGCCGCGCCGTCCTGTCGGCCAACGAATTCGTCTACGTGGAGTAATCGGAACCAATGCCTCAAAAACCCTGCTACTCGTTTACGCCTGTGTTCAATCGTCGTGATCTGCTCAAGATGAGCGCGGCGGGCTTTGGCAGTCTGGCATTGGCCGGCCTGACTTCGGAGGAAGTCCGTGCCGACGCAGCCCGGTCCAAAGTCAGTCCGCTGGCCGCCAAACCGGCTCAGTTCGAGCCCAAGGCAAAGCGGGTCATTTTCCTGTTCATGCACGGAGGACCTTCCCAGGTCGATACGTTCGACTACAAACCGCTGCTCGAACGGGATCACGGCAAGCCGCTGCCGTTCTCCAAGCCACGCGTCTTTTCGGCACCCACGGGAAACCTGCTGAAATCTCCCTTTCAGTTTAAACAGTATGGCGAGAGCGGGGCCTGGGTCAGCGACATTTTTCCGCATGTCGCCAAACAGGTCGACGATCTGTGCATTATTAACGGAATGCACGGTTCCAACTCCCGGCATGGGGGTGCTCTGCTGGAACTGCATACCGGCAGCGACACCTTTGTCCGCCCCAGTATGGGATCGTGGATCACGTATGGACTGGGAACCGAGAACCAGGACCTGCCGGGCTTCATCACGATGTGTCCCACGCTGACGCACGGAGGGGTGAACGCCTACAGTTCGGCCTTCCTGCCGGCAATCTACTCAGGGACTCCGCTGGGAAACGCGAGCATCCCCTCTGACCAGGCCAAGATTCCGTTCATTGAAAACGCGGAGAAGCAATCCCGCCACCTGCAACGAATGGAACTCGATCTCTTGCGAGAAATGAACTCCGATCAACTCGCCCTGACCGGGCCGGACAACGTGCTGGAAAGCCGGATTGAGTCCTTTGAACTCGCTTTCCGCATGCAGTCGGCGGCCCCGGAACTTCAGGACATCGGTGACGAGACCGAAGCGACGCAAAAGCTTTACGGTCTTGATCAACCGGCGACCCGTAACTTTGGCCGGCAGTGCCTGATGGCCCGCCGGTTCATCGAACGAGGGGTCCGGTTTGTGCAATGCACCCATAGCTACAAGTGGGACCAGCACGGCAATCTCAAGGCAGATCACTCCAAGAACGCGATGGAGGTTGACCAGCCGATCGCGGCTCTGCTGATCGATCTGAAAGCGCGCGGCCTGCTGGAGGATACCCTGATTCTGTGGGGCGGCGAGTTTGGTCGGACACCGGTCGCCCAGGGGGACGACGGTCGTGACCACAACCCGCAGGGTTACACGATGTGGCTGGCGGGTGCCGGAGTCAAACCGGGGATCCGTTACGGCAAAACCGATGACTACGGATACTATGCGGTCGAAGACAAAGTCCACCTGCACGACCTGCACGCGACGATGCTGCACCTGCTGGGTCTTGACCATCTGAAGCTGACCTACAAATACGCAGGTCGGGATTTCCGGCTGACCGACGTGCATGGTGAGATCATTCACGACATCCTTGCGTGACGGCTTTCGATTATCCGACAACGCCGCTCCTGCTCGATGACCTACAAATCGAGCCGGGTGGTGCGTTGACGCGTTTCAGGATCGGTTTCCAGAGGAGGGCCGACCTGAACGAAGGATCGCAAGGGGGGATCGGCGTGCTGCACAGAGATTCCCGCTACGCGTACGATTCCGCTCTGTTCACGGAATGTTAAGATAGTTGCTCCTGACTGCATGCGTGACAGCTTTCTCTGGAATGACCTTACTTCATTCCGTGAGTGGCAGCGCGGCTCGGGAGGGATCCCCTTTTATTTCGGAATGGAGTCGGAAGCATGAAAAGTGTCTGGAAGCTTTATCTTCTCTCGGCGATCGTCCTGGCCACCGCATTCGCAGCGGAAAAAGATCCGGCCGTCGAGCCGTTTCAGGGTCGCTGGGAAGTGATCGAGCTGATCGAGAATGGACATGTGATCCCTCATCATTCCATCCGGGAATGGCTTCCCTCCGGTGGCAAGATCGAGATCATCGACAACGCCATTACTTACACCAGCAGTCACGACGGAAAGAAGCATGCACGCGTCTTCGCCGTCGATGGAACACAAAATCCCAAAGGTTTCGATCTTGTCAGCCGTGACAGAAAGGAAGCATCTGGGATCGTCAAATTCGAAGATGGCAATCTGGTCGTCTGCATTTCCGACCCCGAAGACGGACCGCGTCCGAGTGACTTTTCGGCCAAGATTGATTCGAAACGGATGTTGATGACGCTACGGCGAATCCCCGACGCCAACTCGAAAGAAATCCACGAAGAGTCTCCCACGACCCCATCGACGACACTCAAGGCAGGTCAGGTACTCACCGACGCCGAAGTTTCCAAGATGCTCCCCGGCACGTGGCGGTTCCAGGATGAAGCGGGCGTTCTGGTGATCAAAATGACGAGCGATGGCAAATGGTCATCGACACGCGAGGTCCAACAGCTTCGCGTGTTCCGACGAGTCTTCGTCGAGACCCCCATCTCCAGCGGGCACTGGTCCGTTAAGAACGGGACACTCAACTTCCACTGCACCGCTTCGATTCACGTCAGCCGCATCAATCAGACGCTTCCCTTCACGATCCGATCCATCTCCGAAAAAGACCTGATCTTTGTCGACTACATGGGTCGCGTCGGCAAAGCCGTCAAGGCTCTCTGACACAAATCCAGCGCAAAGCCACGTACCGGCCCCGCGAACGTGGGGCCGCTGGCCGGAGCGAGCCTTGAGTCTCGACCGACCAGCTTCGCACGCGCTGATTTCGGATGCTCGCAAAAGAAACAACTCCCGCGCATCTCACTAGCATCAGGGGTCCGGGAAACTAGTCAGTTAGTTCCCCCTTACCCCCGTCAGACGGCACCATTTCCTTAATCTTCCTTAGGAATCACGATCTCGCACGAATGCCGTCTGGCAGATCGCCGATCCTTGCAGTACTTTGTCTTTAGAGCGTCGATCAGTCGGGCTCCCGTCAAGCGCGGGCTGAGGACCGGCGCTTCACCGGGCCGGTAGAATAGTTGCACCTGTTACGAGACCCCACCGCAAGGCTGTGCGAGAGAACTCAATCATGGAACAGCCGACGTGATACTTTTCGCGACCAGCCGATGTTAGTCCGCTGGTCTCCGAAACAGCCACACCGGGCTTATACGTGAATGTTGTCTCCGCAGAGCATCCCATCGTCCGTGGACGAAGCGAACTATGACACTGCAACCCACCTCCATTGAGCGCACCACGATCGCCTTAGCACTCGTCTTCGTCGCTATGGCGCAGGTCATGCTTTCTGCCGTGGCGCCAAGAAGCTGTGCCTCGTTCTCGCCTCTGGGACTGTCCCCTGTATCCATCAGTTGCCGCGCCGACTCAACCACCCATCGGGATTCCATCCCCTTGCCAGGGGAAGCGGCGCCGGTCACACCCACTGACGATATTGATCTTGAAGAGGGCAACTCTCACGTCATCGATCGCTCAGTGACTCTCCTGCTTCTCTCGCCCATTGAGTCACTCCGTGCAACGGATGCGCTGACTTACCCTTCCGATCTGGCATGGTTCCGAGACCACGCCGAACTCACCTACGGCTAGTCACCCTCTCCCGCCAGCCTGAAATTTCCAAACGGATGGAGCACCTCTTGTGCGAGGTCCCCTCACGGACTGGGTCGTACAACGTACCGTGCAGTACTCCAAGGTCTACTCTCGACGGTGTCGCTCATGCTTTGCTGAGCCAGCGAGTACTCTCGCGATGAGAGTCATCCGAGACAGGTCTGCACCGAGTCAGTCACTCATGTGGGCTGAGGTGCTAAGTCATGGCATTACATTCGCATTGCGATTTCTCGCAATCCCCCTTGAATTACTTTCGCCTTC
Organism: Schlesneria sp.; assembly: GCF_036405755.1. Classification (NCBI taxonomy): domain Bacteria; kingdom Pseudomonadati; phylum Planctomycetota; class Planctomycetia; order Planctomycetales; family Planctomycetaceae; genus Schlesneria; species Schlesneria sp. The sequence continues at coordinate 9,146 of NZ_DASWWZ010000176.1, read as the reverse complement.
AAAATTACAGGAACGATAACCACTATGAACATTCTTCACTTCGTCAGGAACCGCCCTATTATCACGCTGCTGCTCGCCGCTGGAATCCTGGTTGCCGGTGGGATGGGACTGTCGGCGTCCGGTGTAGAACTGAAGTCTGTCGTCGACACGGCAAGCCTGCATGCGCTGAGCGAACGCGTTGAGTCACTCTTCCAGAAGCACGAGGAAGAGCATCACGAGGAAACGCACCGAATCGTCGCCACGACCCCTCAATCGACGAGTGTCACGATCACCCAGCAGTACGTCTGCCAGATTCACTCACAGCGTCACATCCAGGTCCGAGCACTTGAACGAGGCTATCTGGAGGCGATTCCTGTGAAGGAAGGTCAGACCGTGAAGGCGGGAGACCTGATGTTCACGGTAATGCCGGTTCTGTATCAGGCCCGACTGGAAGCTGAACTGGCGGAAGCACATCTGGCACAACTGGAGTACAACTTCAGCAAGAAACTGTTCGAAGACAAGGTCGTTTCGCAAAATGAAGTCGCCCTGAATCTTGCGAAAGTCAAAAAGACCGAAGCCAAGGTGAAACAAGCGCAGGCGGAACTCAACTTTGCGACGGTGAAGGCCCCCTTTGACGGAATCGTGGATCGGTTACAGCACCAGCAGGGAAGTCTTGTCGAAGAGGGAGAATGTCTGACGACGTTGTCGGACAACAGCGTGATGTGGGTGTACTTCAACGTTCCCGAAGCCCGCTACCTGGAATACATGGCCGAGCTGCGACAGAACCAGGACGATTTGCAGGTCGAGCTGGTTCTGGCTGACGGCAGCAAGTTTCCTCAAGTAGGCCGAATCGGCGCCATTGAGGCCGACTTCAATAACCAGACGGGAAATATTCCGTTTCGAGCCGACTTCCCGAATCCAGATCGCCTGCTAAGACATGGCCAGACGGGCAATATTTTGATCCACCGCGTTGTGACGGATGCGATCGTCATACCGCAGCGGGCCACCTTCGAAATCCTGAACAAGCGGTATGTCTTTGTGGTCGATCAGGACGATGTGGCTCACCAGCGTGAAATCGCCATCGAGAATGAACTCGAAGATATCTTCGTCCTGAAGAAAGGGCTGAACGTCGACGAGAAAATCGTGCTCGAAGGGGTACGTCAGGTCCGCGATGGTGACAAGGTCGAATACGACGCGCTGCACTCTGACCAGGTCGTCGCCAATCTGAAGTATCACGCAGAGTGACCAGAATCGCGATCTTGCTCCATTCGGACACTGCGTATCAGTTGAAAGACAAGGGGCCGTTCCCGGGCCGATCATCGACGGCCCGGGTGGGGATCGGTCGATCGTCCTGTGCCCCCGCCTCGCTTGCCACCTGCTCGTTTTCAGACAGGCTCAGGTCCTCCGCACATGACATGCGAGTGAGCGGGACCGAAAGCAGGCAGACCCGTATCGGCGAGCTTTGCGACTTCGTAACTAATACGCTGTATCTATGGAACAACTTGCGACGTGGATTGCGTTTTTCTGCTCACTGCTCTCAAGAATCATCAGCCCATCCAACCGGAAGCGCGTTGAATCATGTTCTCACAGTTCCTCCGCCGACCTGCCCTTGCGATTGTGATCTCGATCATCATTCTGTTCCTGGGAGGACTGTCGATCTCGACCCTTCCGATCTCGCAGTTTCCGTCGGTGGCTCCCCCCAGCGTGGTCGTCACGGTCGCCTATCCGGGGGCCAGTGCGGCCGTGCTGGTCGATTCGGTGCTGGTGATTCTGGAACAGGCTATCAATGGTGTGCCGGACATGCGGTACATGGCTTCCGCCGCAACGAGTGCCGGTGAAGCGACGATTCAGATCGTGTTCGAACCCGGCACCGACCCGAACGTCGCTGTGCTGAATGTGCAGAATCGCATTCAGACCGTCAAAAACCGGCTCCCTCCGCTCGTCGAGCGTGAAGGGATCATCGTCATGCAGGCCATGACTAGTATGTTGATGTATGTCAACATTTACAGCACCGATCCCGGGCATGACCAGAACTTCCTGTACAACTATGCGTTCGTCAATCTCCTGCCGGAAATCAAACGTGTCCGCGGTATCGGCAGCGCGACCATTCTCGGCAGCCGCCAGTACTCGATGCGAGTCTGGCTGAACCTTGATCGGATGCGTGCCTACAATCTATCGGCCGATGATGTCATGAAGTCTCTGGCCGACCAGAGCATGATTGGTTCACCGGGTCGACTGGGGCAGGCAACGGGCAAGACATCGCAAACCGTCGAGTACGTTCTGACGTGGGTCGGCCGCTATAACAAGACGGAGCAGTATGAAAACATTATCCTGCGAGCGAATCCCGACGGTGAGGTTCTGCGACTGAAGGATATCGCCGAAGTTGAGCTGGGGCCGTCTTACTACAATATCTATTCGGATATCGACGGAAGACCTTCCGCAGCCATCGTTCTCAAACAGCTTCCCGGCACGAATGCCACGACGGTCATCGAAGAGGTCAAAAAACAACTCGAAGAGATCCAGGAGAAATCGTTTCCACCCGGCATGAAGTTCGAAGTCAGTTACGACGTGTCCAGCTTTCTAGAAGCGTCGATCGAACAGGTGCTGCACACGCTTTTAGAAGCCTTCGTCCTCGTCTCGCTGGTGGTGTTCCTGTTCCTGGGGGACTGGCGATCGACACTCATTCCCACGATCGCAGTTCCCGTTTCATTGATTGGGACGTTCTTCTTTCTGCAGATCTTCGGCCTGTCGATCAATCTCATCACGCTGTTTGCCCTGGTGCTGGCGATCGGCGTGGTGGTCGATGACGCCATCGTGGTGGTCGAAGCCGTTCATGCCAAGATGCATGAAAAGCATCTCTCCCCTTATCTGGCGACAAAAGAAGTGGTCAACGAGATTAGTGGTGCCATCATTGCCATTACCTTCGTGATGACCGCCGTCTTCGTTCCCGTGACGTTTATGACAGGCCCGGTGGGAACCTTTTACCGGCAGTTCGGCATCACCATGGCGACCTCAATTGTCCTGTCGGGCGTGGTCGCGCTGACTCTCACCCCCGTGCTGTGTGCGATGATTCTTAAACCTCACACCGGGGCTCCCAAGCGGCGCGGACCGCTGGGAATCCTGCTGCATCTGTTTGATCGCGGTGTCGAAAAAGTAACGGGAGGCTATGCCGCCTTCCTTCGTCCGATCGTGACCCGCCGGTTGCTCACATTAGGGGTGGTCGGGGGATTTGCGGTGGCCATTTATCTGGTCAATCGCCAGCTTCCCGCCGGCTTCATCCCTCTGGAAGACCAGGGGATGATCTACGGCATCCTGCAGACGCCCCCCGGTTCGACAATTGAATACACCAACGCTAAAGCCCACGAACTACTCGAGATCGCGAAGAAGATCGACGGCGTCAACTCTGTATCCTCACTGGCAGGTTATGAAGTGCTGACGGAAGGCCGTGGATCCAATGCAGGGACCTGTCTGATCAATTTGAAAAGCTGGTCACAACGGAAGCTCTCTTCCAAAGAGATCATTCGCGAACTGGAACGGGAATGTAAGCAGATTTCTAACGTGAATCTGGAATTCTTCGAGCCACCCGCCGTCCCCGGGTTCGGAGCGGCCGGTGGTTTCTCGGTTCGCGTGCTGGACATGACGAACTCAAATAACTACCAGGAATTGGGAGAGGTGAATGAGAAGTTCATGACAGCCCTCAAGGCACGAAAAGAGGTGAAAGGGATCTTCACCTTCTTCGCCAGCAACTATCCCCAGTATGAAGTGGTGATCAACAACGACGTCGCGATGCAGAAAGGTGTCTCCATCGCCAAAGCCATGGATAATCTCTCGATTGTCGTGGGGAGTACCTGGGAACAGGGCTTCATTCTGTTTGGACAGTTCTACAAAGTCTTCGTGCAATCGATGCCCGAATTCCGGCGATACCCTGAAGATCTGGAGAATATGTTCGTCAAGAACGACCAGGGTGAGATGGTTCCGTACTCGGCCTTCATGACCATTAAGAAGCAGCAGGGCCTTAATGAAATCAACCGTTACAACCTCTATCCGTCAGCCGCCATTCAGGGAGCCCCCGCGCCAGGTTACAGTAGTGGTGAAGCCATCCAGGCGATTCAGGAGGTCGCTGCCCAAACCTTGCCTCGTGGCTATTCCATTGGCTGGGAAGGCCTCTCTTATGACGAGGCTCGCAAGGGGAATCTGGCGATCTATATTTTCCTGATCGTCGTGATCTTCGTGTACCTGGTTCTGGTGGGTCAGTATGAAAGCTTCATCCTGCCCCTCTCGGTAATCCTCTCGCTCCCCGTCGGAATCTTCGGGTCCTTCGCGTTGCTGCAGTACATGGGACTCGCCAACGACGTCTACGCTCAGATCGGTCTGGTCATGCTCGTCGGATTGCTGGGTAAGAACGCAATTCTGATCGTTGAGTTTGCCGTCCAGCGACACCATGAAGGCGTCAGCCTGAAAGAAGCGGCCATCGAAGGGGGGAAACTGCGTTTCCGCCCGATTCTGATGACATCCTTCGCGTTTATTGCGGGATTGATTCCACTGGTTCGCGCCACAGGTCCCGGCGCAATCGGCAACCGCACGATCGGCACGACGGCGGTAGGTGGGATGCTGGTCGGCACGATCATCGGTGTGCTGGTCATCCCAGGATTGTATTACCTGTTCGGTCAGATCACCGACAACAGCGGCAAGTTCATTCAGGACGAAGTGGATCACCCACTGACTGAGTCCGTGGAGTCACACGCCTCCTGACTCCGCAGTCGCGGTCCCCGATCGTCTCCGCATTTCCGGGGATCATGCTGATGAGAAAGCAGGCTTCCAACATCCCCTTGATTTCCGAAGCAGAACTTGTGAATTCGCATGAACCAGGAACAGGCAATTCGTGAACTGGAAGAGCGTTATCGCGAAGTTCGCCATTCATTGAATGAGCGACAGCGGCGGCTGTGGGCAGCCAATGAAGCTCTTCAGCGCGGCTGGGGTGGAATTTCCCTGGTGAGTAAAGTGCTGCGGATTTCCCCGAATACGATCAAACGGGGGATCGCCGAAATCCAGTCGGAAGCCATAGAAACGCCGTCGGAATCAGGTACTCGAATCCGGAAGCCCGGGGGAGGACGGAAGGCTCAGCAGTCCGCCGCGAACCGACTCACACCACCTGATACTCTCGCAGACGTTCGCGGAAACACGACTAATCAAGTTCCCACCTCTTCCAGTTCCGGAACTCGGAAGCAGGGGAGCCCTGGGAACTCCATCGACTGTTCGACCCGCAATGAATCTATTGGGGACGAGCCTTAGACTGGAGATCGATCGTCGAGGTGGTAGTGGCAAGCCCCCCTCGATGGGCATCGAATCTGAACCAAAGGCGCCCTACTGCGAGCGTCGTACTGCCAGCAATTACATTAAGGTTGAAGCCAAAGAACGGCAAACCTGCCTGCGGTGAGCTTTAGCGACACCCCAGTCGATGAACCTACGCTGAGCCTCGTCATAGTCGCCCCACCATCTTATTACATCTCCGTAACAATCAACCCTAGCCGCCCCGATTTCCATTAGCGGAAGGCCAACGCGACGATCAGCAACGATCGAACGTGCCGGGAGTTACTCCGTACTTAAGCCCCTGTAATCCCCGCGAAAGTGGTCGCCATCAACTTATTAATTTAGCTCGTTTTTTCCTCTCTTTGGCTTCTGCCGGTAATTCCGCCCGTCGATGAATTAATCAAGTTTCTCAATGTAATACTGAAAAGCGTCTTCGAGGATCGGACTGGCAGTTTCCGCCACAGTTGGAAACGACCACTCCGGAAAATTTTGCGACCGCAGGCTGAAGTTCATTTTGACAGAGTCGTCAGGCTGCACCACCCCTTCTCGCATTCTCCCGATAGCGGACGCGAAAGGGTCAGATTTAAGGCAACGTAGCGCTCAGTCACATGGTTCCCACTCAAGAGACCATCGCGCCGAGAACGGGCAAGACAGATCGACCGAGACGCGGCAACCCGATGGAATCTCACAGAGCATCAATTCATCAAGGATGAGATGGATGAGTCATTTTCTGAACGGCCACGACAGAAAGAGGCGACAACCCAACACGGTTCTCGCCTGGCTCTGCATCGTTCTCGTGGTCCTCCCTTCGTGTCGCATCCCCTGCCTGCGCGAGGCGGAACCGGGTCCTGACTTGCCAGACACCTTCAATGGACGCATCAGTGCCGAGAACTCGTCTCAAGTCTCGATCCCCGAATTCTTCAACGATCCCGTTCTGACCTGTCTGATTGAAGAGGCACTCGTCGGGAACCAGCAACTGAAAATCCTGGCCGAAGACATTCAGATTGCCAACAACGAGATTCTCGCACGGAAAGGGGCCTATTTCCCCTTCTTTAACATCGGTGCGGGAGCGGGGGTGATGAAGCCCAGCGTTTACACACCCCAAGGGGCCGTCGAAGATCAGTTGCAGTATCTTCCCGGTCAACACTTTCCTCGACCACTTCCCAACTTCCTGATCGCGACCGATCTCACGTGGCAGGTCGATATCTGGCGTCAATTGCGTAATGCCCGTGATGCCGCCGCCCTGCGTTATCTCGGCACGGCAGAAGGGCGAAACTACGTCGTCACTCGACTGGTCGCCGATGTGGCCGAAAACTACTACACCCTGATGGCCCTGGACAAGAAGCTGGAAAACCTCGACAGCATTATTCAGCTGCAGGAGAAAAGTCTCGATATCGCCAAGGCACTGAAGGAAGCGGCTCGCGTTACCGAGTTGCCCGTTCAGCGATTTATCGCCGAACTCCGCAAGAACCACAGCGAAAAGCTGATCATTCAGCAGGAAATCATCGAAGCCGAGAATCGGATCAACTTCGCTCTGGGACGATACCCGATGCCGGTGGAACGGCATTCGGATCGATTCATCGAGCTGCACATGTCGCCGCTGAATGTCGGGGTACCGGTGCAGTTACTTTCAAACCGGCCCGATATCCGGCAGGCGGAACGCGACCTCGCGGCGGCGGGGCTGGATGTGAAAGTCGCTCGAGCCCGATTCTATCCGACACTTAACATCACGGGCACAGTCGGATTCGAAGCCTTCAATCCGAAATACCTGTTCTTCACACCCGAGTCGATCGTCGGCGGCGTCGCCGGCAGCCTGGTCGCGCCATTGATCAACCGGGCCGCGATCAAGGCGGATTACATGAGCGCCAATGCACGGCAAATCCAGGCGCTGGTCAATTATCAGCGAACGACGCTGGACGCCTTCACGGAAGTCATCAATCGCGTCTCTAAAGTCGAAAACTACGGCAAGAGCATTGAAATCAAGAAGCAGCAATTGGAAGCTCTCGAAGAGTCCGTCGATGTCGCCGGACGCCTCTTCCAGAATGCCCGGACCGAGTATCTGGACGTCCTGTACGCACAGCGTGACCTGATGGACGCCCGCATGGTCCTGATCGAAACAAAACGGCAGCAAGTCTCAGCCGTGGTCAGTACCTATCAGGCCTTGGGCGGAGGAGGGGGTGGGCTGCCACCGGTCTTCGACTTTGCCCCGGTCGCCGTGCCGCCGTCGCTGATCGAACTCGATCCTGAAGACGAATCCATCGTTCCCCCCGAACCCCTGCCGGACGATGCGAAAGCGGGGGATTAAGTCGAGATCGCGTGCGAAACCACCGTGGTGAGCAGGTCGCGTGTCGTTCAGCGATGGGTTTCTCTGGGGGGAATCTCGACCGGAAACACGGCCCGTGTCCGCTTCTGATAGGGGAGTTGCCTGAAGTCGTGGGTGTGAATTGCCTTGGTATCCACGTTGAAAATGGATCCCGCAAATTTTCCGAAACTGGCCCGAAAATGTGCGGCTGATTTGACCGCGATGTACTTCATCGACGGACAATCAATTCCGAGAGACTTGGCAAAGGCGGGCCCCAGTGGCTGCTCATGCGCTGAAACGACCACGACAGAGACACCATCCTGCTGGAGCCAGGCCGAGCATCCCATGTTGCCGGTCAGCCCGGCATACATCGGACCATCATACGTAAAGTCCCCCGTCGAAACGGCCTTCACTGTGGCTGTCATTCTCACCGGGGGGCCTTGCAGCGGATCGGATTTTCCTCCGACATCCACGGTCATGACAGCCCCCACGCCAGCTACATGTGCCTGTTGTGCAACCTCGGGATCGACGATGTAGAGAATCAACGCGTCGGTCAGTTTGCGTTCCAGGAACGTGATCAGGACTTCCGTCGCATCACCCGGAGATCCCCCCCCTGTATTGTCCGCATGGTCGGCCAGGACAATCGGGTAACGACCAATCTGTTCCCCTTCCGCGATGGCGTCACCCACCGATTTCATCGGGTGATACCAGCGTTCCCGGTGCTCCCAGATCCATGTCCCCAGTTCATCCGCCACGGCTTTCGCCAGTGCCGGATCACCATCGGTCACCGCAATCACGCTTGCCCCGACATCCGGAACATCCGACCACGGAAAGCCGGTCGCGAGTGTCACGGCCAGAACGCCTTTGCGACGTTCCAGTTCGTGCACCCGCTCCATGACGTCCGTCATGGGAGGAAGAGCTGTGATCTGCGTCGGTGTGTTCCAGAAGAGCGGTAATTGGTGGAGACTCATCGTCGGACTAATCTCTTTCCGAATCGTTCTCACCACGAGGTCTGCCATTTCGCGGCCCCGTTCCGCCATATCCACGTGCGGAAAGGTGTCGAAGCCGACGATCGCTGTCGCTGCCGCAACGCGACGAGGGGTATGGTTCGAATGAAGATCGAAAGTGACGCCGATCGGTCGTTCGTTACCAACGGCGCGACGAACCGCTTCAATGAAGTCGCCATCACCGTCATCGATTCCCTCGACAACCATCGCTCCGTGCAGATCGAGCAACACCCCGTCTACCGGGCCCCCTTCCATTTCGGCTGCACGCAGTCGATCGAGGAATTCCTGCTTGAGCGCCTCGTAGTCCTCGCGGACGATCAGTCCACTGGGATAGGCGAAGCCCCAGAGCAGCGGCACGATCTCAAAGCCATGAGTTTCGGCCGCCTCGATAAATCCCCCCGTGCAGATATTCGAACCCGTGAATCGCTGAATGACTTCGGGACCGCGAAAAAGCCCGAATCCCTCTGCAAAGTCGGCGATGCGGGTGGGAACTTTTGCGAACGAACTGGTTTCATGAGAAATTCCACCGACGGCAATTCGCATGGGAG
>NZ_DASWWZ010000175.1:0-1579 GCF_036405755.1 Schlesneria sp. | reverse complement strand
TCAAGGCGAGCCTGCATAGCCGATTTTCGAACCGGGCGATCTGGGGAATCCTGTGAGTACCGTGACTGAGAGATTCGGCAGAAGAATCGACCGTTCGATATGGTCGAAAGCGGCTCTGATATTAACAATGTAGAAAAGATTGGCACCTTCTGGACAGATCGCCTGGAATGGCGTCAAATCCTGTCCCTCCGCCCGTTCCCCCCGAATGACTCGACGCGAGAATTGTGGAAGTGACAGAACAGCCGCCGAACCTGATCCAAGCCCATGACGTTGCGATGGCATTCAGTGAGTCGCGGCTGGCGATCACGGGAATTCATTGTGCCGTGCAGCGGGGTGAGTTTGTTTCGCTGCTGGGACCGTCAGGGTGCGGTAAGTCAACTTTGCTGAGGCTGTTTGCGGGGTTGATTTCACCGACCTCGGGGCAGATCACTGTCGCCGGGCTGACTCCTGAGGATGCCCGCCGGACAGAGTGCCGCGTGGCGTTTGTCTTTCAGGAAGCTCATCTACTCCCCTGGCGCTCAGTTACAGAAAACATTCGGCTTCCACTGGAATTACTCGGTGTTCCGCGAGCCGAACACGCCGAACTCATTCAAAATTCGTTGCGGCTGATTGGCCTCACGGACGATGACGCGCAAAAGCCTCCTCGTAGTCTCTCGGGAGGGATGCGGATGCGCGTGTCACTTGCTCGAGCCCTCGTGACAGACCCGGAACTGCTGCTGCTGGATGAACCATTTGCGGCGCTGGACGACGTTCTCAGACAGCAATTGAATGAAGACCTCGTCGAAATCTGGATGCGTCGTCGCTGGACGGGAGTTTTCGTGACTCACAACGTGGCCGAAGCGGTCTTTCTCTCTCAACGGGTGTTCGTCATGAGTAAACGGCCCGGCAGAATCATTGATGAGGTGCGAATTCCGTTTGACTTTCCGCGTGGTCCTGAACTACGTGCCGACCGTGATTTTGCTCGACTGTGCGGAGAACTGAGCCAGCGGGTACGGGAGGCGGCACGATGATTCTGAAACGGCTGAAGTCCTGGCTGGTCGACGTCGTTCTTCCACCGCTTGTCCTGTTCGCCCTCGTCGTCGCGGTATGGCACTGGTGCGTCATCGCATTTCGACTGAAGCCTTATCTGCTTCCGTCCCCCCTGGCAGTGGGAAGAGCACTCTACAATGATGCCGCCATCCTGGGGCGAGCAGTTCTTTATACTGGGACGGCAGCACTGAGCGGCTTTCTGGCGAGTCTGGTGCTGGGGACATTGATCGCGTTTGTGTTTGCCCAGTCGCGGCGTATCCGGTCCAGCGGATATCCGTATTTTATCTTCTTGCAAACGGTCCCCATTGTCGCAATTGCTCCGCTGATTGTTCGCTGGTGTGGTAACGGCTTTCAAAGTGTGGTCCTGGTCGCACTGATCCTGAGTCTGTTTCCGATCCTGTCCAACGGCACTCAGGGGCTCTTGGAGATCGATCCGAATCTGCTCGACCTGTTCCGGTTAAACAATGCTTCTCGTTGGCAGACGCTGATCAAATTGCGATTCCCCAGCGCGGTTCCGGGGCTTCTTGCCGGAGCAAGAACATCCAGTGGG
>NZ_DASWWZ010000174.1:0-15712 GCF_036405755.1 Schlesneria sp. | reverse complement strand
TGTTACAAATCAATCACCCGTGAAGCCGGCGGTCGCGAAACGGTCTGAACCGACCCCGTCCCAGGTGATCGAACCGACCCCGCCCGACGTAAATTGGCAGGTCCGCCGCGTTGACTCCCTCTCCAAATCGGAATTTGAAGCTCTGGAACGACTGGCTTTCGACTACGGAGAATCGCCAGAATCGTATCTAGCGGTGGAACCGGAACGATATTGCATCCTGTCTCCCGATCATACGGCAGCTTTATCCGTGATCCCTGCGGGACGTTTTCTGCACTGCTCGGGGGGGATTCTCGCAGCCCCGGAAAATCGAAGTCAGTTTGTTCGACAGTTAAGCGACTGGGCGAAGAAGAACAAGCGGGTTGTCGCCTGTTATTCCATTGGTGAGCAAGATCGACCGCACTTTGAGGCGGCGAACTGGGAAGTGTCGAAGTTTGGGGAAGATACTCTTCTTGATCTCGACACACTCAAATGGTCCGGAAAACCCTATGAGTGGGTGCGTAGACAATCCAATTTTTGTCAGCGAATGGGGTTGGTCGCCCGGGAAATCCACCCGGAAAAGCTGGACAAAGAAACTTGGACAAAGCTGAAGGGGGAGCTCTTCGAGGTTTTACGGGACGACCTGAAAGACCGCTTTTACGATCGAGAAATCAATCTTCTCGTCGGTAAACTGCAACCCGATAACCTGCTCCGTCGTCGGCTTTTTGTCGCGGAAAATTCTCAGACGGAACGGATCGAAGCTTTCATCGTCGGAAATCCCATGCGAGGAGGGAATTCGTTAGCGCTGGAGATGTTCCGCAAGCGAAGTGATGCGACGCGCGGAGCGATTCCGTTTCTGGTCAAAGACGTGCTGGACAAACTGCGAACAGAAGGGGTTAGACAGGCTTCACTCTCGCTGCTGATCTGGAAGGGGAGCCGTGAATACACCGGCAATCGCTCTAGCGCGATCTTGCGTTTTGGACTGTTTGCCGGAGATCACCTTGGGAATTTACTCTATAGCACTCAGGGGCTGACCCACTTTAAGACCCGGTTTCGGCCCGAATTGTCGAACTGTTACCTCTGTGTTTCGACACAAACTTCGATCCTGTCGGTCCTGAGCTTCATGTACACCATCGGTGCCTTCCGATTCTCCATCCGCAACGCGGTCAAGTCGATAAGGCACTCGATTACACGCAGTCTGACGCGCAAGAAATCGGACGAATCGTGAATTCTGTGAATTCACGACTGTGACAGCCGTCCTGGAACAATCCTGCACCCTCATGGCATCGTGACCCCTCCCGCTGGGCAGTAGCGGACATCTGTTGAAACTCTGGATTGGGGACGGGGCGCCCGACTATCGCCAGAGCACGTGCAGCCGTTTCAGTGGGGGCAATTTTTGAGCATCCTCGGCCCAGGTGACGAGGACGTGCGATTGCGGTAACTGGTAATACCAGCCGCGCCGGAGGAAGAGACCTGCGGGATGATCTCCCACACGCAGTTTCAGAACAAAGGCGGCCCCTTCCTGCTGAAGGGCCAGTAGTGCAGCATCGACGAGACTGTTTCGATCACTTGAGGCCAGGTCCGAGACCACGACCAGATCCAGGATCCCGACCGGGACCTTGTTCCTTCCGACAATCGGCAGAATGTGAAACGTAACGAACCCTTTTACTTCGCCGTCGACCTCGGCCACGAGAGATTTGCTGAAGCCGTGCAGACCGAGTTGTCGGCTGAGCGTCTCTTCGTTCCAGACGATTCTCAGGTCACAGTGGGAAGTCGCGCGATCCACCAGAGCCAGGCAGGTCGTAACATCGTCTGTCCGCACCGGTCGGATTGTCAGGGATGGTCGCGAGTCAACTTTGGGGGGAGGAATCAGTGGACTGACAATGGTCGTGAGGCCACTTTCCCAACGATTCAGGTTCCACTCAGCAGTCGCTTTGGAATCGAGAATACGGATCCAGAATCCGGCGCTGCGGATCGGGGTAGTATTGTCTGTTTGCGACTTCAGCCAGAACCGGGATGCCAGGGAGGCCCGGTGACCGAAGTAGGCAAAGCCAAGTTGAAATCGTAGCTTCCGGTCACGGTGGAAGGCCCGCGACCCCCGATTCAGTGCACTGCCGACTCCCTGTCCCCGAAATTCCGGAGAAACGCTCAGCCAGCTTGCCTGAGAACCCGTAAACACATCCTTCCCGATGGCAAACTGCATCGGAAAGTGAAGGACCACACCAGCCAGTTTTGCTCCCCGATATGCAGCAATCAGATGACAGCGACGCTGCGGATCATCCATCTGCAACTGCCAGCGGAAATAGTCAGCCCCCCAGTGAGGAACCAGCATTCGTCCCTCGTACGTGGCACACCACTGCTGGAAGACGAAGTCCGACAACTCCTCGGCGGTTCCATCGAATGACCTAACTTCGAGCATTCCTTTTCCCGATCCCTGGCCCGTATCTACAGAACATCAACGAATCAATAATCCGTTCAACACCAGGTCGAGGTGTGCCTTAACGAATTTTGGTAAATCCAACGGCGAAATTTTCTCGAATGTCATCCGCCAGACAGAGGCAAGGATGACCGGTCCGACAACCACGCGAGGTTCGAGGAGTGCGGGGCAAGCCCGAAATTCACCTGCGTCACGGCCGTTCTCCAGAAGTGTACGCAGCAATTTTTCGGCAAATTGCAGCACTTCGCGATAATAGAATTCGACCAGTTCTGGAAACTGGCCACCTTCGGAGATGAGAACTTTAATCACGACCCGGCGATCCGGAACATCCACCAGTTCGCGGTAAAGACTCTCAAGGACCACACACAGCAAGTCCGCGGCCGAACCCTGTCTGACATGCAGCAGATCGTTCAGTTTGGAAAAAACGGGACTGACGTTAGCGCGAACAATCTCTTCAAAAATCTCTTGCTTCGTCTTGTAGTAAAGGTAAACCGTCCCTTTGGCGACGCCCGCGCGTGTCGCGATCTCTTGCACCTGGGCTGCCGCAAACCCTTTCTCCGTGAAGACAGAAACGGCCGCTGCCAGGATTTCCTGCGGTCTGGCTTCCTTACGTCGTTGCCGTTTTCGGACTTCGGTCATGCGCTCCACCTGGCTGCGTTATTGTGTTGGAACAGGCTACCATAAATTCCGCGTCAGTTCGCGTCAGGAATGGCCCTTTCTCGGCGCGAACGACGTGGTTATTCCGCTTGACAAATAATGACTTGAAGGTCACTATTCTCTTTAGTGACCGTTTAGTCATTATTGAGAGGCGGCTGTCTGACGCAGTCGACACAATCATGTCAGCCCTTCCAAGTCTTCCACAGACCAGCGCAAGCCCTTCAGAGAAAATTACTTCTGCGAATGAAGATTCTCCGGTTCGCCTGACGCTTCTCTCGGTTGAACGGCAAGATCGCGGGGCTCGACACGGTTCACGCGACACCTGGATCGTGGCGAGTCTCATCGTTTTTACTCTCACGGCGACCGGGATCTGGTTTCTTCGGTCTCCCAATCTGAGAGGTGAGACGCTCGCAAAAGTTCCTGGCAACAACTCGGCCGTTCCTGCTCTACCCCGGATCTACGCTCTCGGGCGGATTGAGCCCACAGGGGAAGTTATCGCTGTCGCAGGTCCAGACGGGGCCAGCGCGGCGCGCATTCGGCGAATGGACGTCAAAGAAGGTGACACTGTTGAGGCGGATCGGATCCTCGCGGTGTTCGATAACGAAGAACGACTGCTGGCGGAACGGCAGACAGCCGAGCGACGGGTGCGCCGGGCAGAAGCCGTCGTGGCACAAACGAGACGACTGGTCGAGTCCACCCGACGGGAATTACTTGCTTCACTGGAAATTGCCCGCGCGACACTCGTGAACGACCGACGTGTGCTGGAACGACTGACTCGGCTGGACCGGAGCAACTCCACGACAAAATCGGATCTGGAACTGGCACAGCTACAGGCGGAATCGTCGCAGCAAAAGATCGTCGAAATTCAGTCCCGGCTCATTCATTATGAAGCCGAGCCGGGTGAGGAACCCGTCGATGTCCTGGTGGCGCTCGAAGATCTGGAGGTTGCAAAGGGATCGCTCCGGGAGGCGGAAACGCGATTGGAACAGGCTTACTTACGGGCTCCCGTCGCCGGAACAGTGCTTGATCTTCATAAGCGAGCGGGTGAGCCCGTCGGCTCGGGCCCGATTCTGGATTTTGGTGCCACAGAAAAAATGGATGTTCGGATCGACGTGTACGAGACCGATGCCCAGCGGATTCGGATTGGCCAGTCGGTGTGGCTCAATTCTTCGGCGCTGGCGCACTCGCTTCAGGGAGACGTTTCGCGGATTTCGCCCCTTGTGAAGCGGCAGTCCATTGTCGACGCGACGCCCGCAGCGAATACCGATGCACGTGTGATCGAAGTCGTGGTTCGCCTGAGCGACGAGGCCAGCGAGGTGGCCCGCAAATATATTGGGCTGCAGGTTCGGGCGGAGTTCGTACCGTGACCCCGTTTCTCACGCGTCTGATGGGACGCCTCCCCATCGGCTGGCTGCAACTGAAGCACAATCGGACCCGGTTGCTGGCCGCTGTAGGAGGTGTGACGTTTGCAAACGTCCTGATCTTCATGCAACTGGGATTCATGAACGCCCTGTTTGAGACCAGCGTCATCACGCACCGGAATCTGGTTGCGGACATCGTGCTTGTCAGCAGTGATTTTCGCTCACTACGGGAAGCCAACCCCCTTCCTCGGACGCGGATGTACCAGGCGATGGCGATTCCCGGTGTGACAGAAGCCACTCCGGTTTTCATGTCAACGATGATGTGGACCGATCCCGCGACGGGTGATACCACAAACTTTCGCGTGATCGGGATCGTTCCGTCCGGAGAAGTTTTCCTCGATGAAAAGTTGCAGCAGCAAGTTCCACTCTTACGCGAACCCGATAGTGCGATCGTCGATCGTCGTACGAGGGATTTCCGTCGCGAAATTGAAACTGTGATTCAGGAGCAGGGGGAGTATCTGATTGAATCGAGCGGTCGTCAGCTTTCACTGCGGGGCGTCTTTTCACATGGTGCTTCCTTCGATGTGGATGGATTGCTGATCGTTTCCGAGCAGACATTTCTCAGTCTGTTTCCCAAGCGGGCCGCCGGAACACCGACAGTGGTTCTACTGAAGTGTGCTTCGGGAACCGACCCTCTGGCGATTGCTCGCCAGATCGACCAGCACTTCCCCGAACGGGATGTGCTTGCGCTGACAAAGCAGGAATTCATTGACGCCGAACAGAACTACCAGTCGCGGCAGACACCGATTGGTTTCGTGTTTGGTTTCGGAGTCGCCATCGGTGTGATCGTGGGACTGGTGATGGTCTATCAGGTGCTGTCGACCGACGTGCAGGACCATCTTGCGGAATATGCAACTTTGAAAGCAATTGGGTATTCCCCCCGGTACTTTCTGGGAATCGTGTTCGAGGAGGCTGTTTGTCTGGCCACTCTGGGATTTGTTCCCGGGCTGTGTGTTTCACTGGTCCTGTACGCGGTGGCAGCTCGCGCAACGGCGCTGCCCATAGCGATGACCTGGTCTCGCCCCCTCTTCGTGCTGTTGCTGACGGCCGTGATGTGCGTGTTTTCCGGAGCCGTGGCGACCCGGCGACTCAACTCGGCAGACCCCGCGGATCTGTTCTAAGGGAGGCGACCGATGACTCTGGCTTCTGAAATCCTGGGAATGTCTGCAGCGGCGATTGAAGTTCGCGGCCTTTGCCACTCGTTTGGCAAAGGGGAGGCGCAAGTCCGTGTCCTGCACCATGTCGATCTGACCATTCAGCGTGGGGAAGTCATCATCCTCATGGGCCCTTCCGGTTCCGGGAAGACAACGTTGATGACGCTGATCGGCTGTCTGAGGTCGATCGAAGCAGGCTCGGTCAAGCTCCTGGGGCAGGAATTGAACGGAGCCGATGCCCGCACGTTGACCGAAATGCGTCGGCGACTTGGCTTTATTTTTCAGGCCCATAATCTCCACCGCAGCCTGACGGCGCTCGAGAATGTCCGCATGGGTCTGGAGGTCCATGGCAAAGCGGGCATGCAGAATTGGTATGCCGCCTGCGAACAGGCGTTGAGGCTCGTCAATCTGGAGCAGAGACTCGATTTTCTGCCAGAGAAGCTTTCGGGAGGACAAAAACAGCGGGTCGCCGTGGCGCGCGCCCTGGTGGGGAATCCTGACATCGTGATTGCCGATGAACCGACGGCGGCACTTGATCGGGAAAATGGGCGGCTGGTGGTGGAATTGCTCCGCGATCTGGCACATCACCGGGGGACCACGGTTTTGCTGGTGACGCACGATCATCGGATCCTGGACGCGGCGGATCGCATTATTCGTATGGAGGAGGGTCGCGTCGTTGACGCTGTGCAGTCGACGGAGGAACTCGTACTCGAAGACGCGCCAGCCTAGTTCGCTGTGTTGTGGATTTGTTGTTTTGCTGAGAAGTGAACTGACAACTCGTCGGTGTTTCGCAGTTTGTTTCTCTGCACCTGCGTGCAAGTCGGCACCAGCGGGCAGGACTGATATTTATCGCCCGGCTTTTCCTGCGCGTTGTGATTCGAGTATGTTGCGGAACTCTTTCGCCGCCACCGTTGACCTTTGGGGCTGAAAGTCTTCCTGTCCCGTTCGTATAGAGTTTTTCTTGATGTCAAGCACTGAATTTGAGGGGTTGATACGCCAGTGGGAAGCAGGGCAGATGAGTTTATCCCACCTGGAGACTCAACTTCGCTCTGTCCTGGCGGCGACCGCAGTGACAGCGGATGTCCAGATCGACATGGACCGGGAGCGACGTTGCGGCTTTCCTGAAGTTGTCTATGGACCGGGAAAAACTCCCGCGGCGATTCGGGACGTCTTTCTGAAGCAGCAGACCGCCGGTCAGAACTCGTTTGCGACGCGGGTGACTGTCGAACAGGCCGAATTCGTCATGCGTGATCTGCCGACAGCCATTCATAACCCTGTCGCCAGAACGCTGACTCAGCGGAACCGGGATCCCGAGATTCAGGGACGCGTTATCGTCGTATCGGCAGGGACCAGTGACCGTCCGATCGCGGAAGAGGCACTTGAGACCTGCCGCTGGATGGGATGCGAGACCGACCTGGTGCTCGATATTGGTGTTGCCGGTCCGCAGCGGCTGCTGGCGCAGCGCCATCGATTGGCGCACGGGGATGCCATCGTCGTCGTGGCAGGAATGGAAGGGGCACTTCCTTCGGTCGTGGCCGGGTGGGTGAGTGTCCCCGTCATCGCGGTTCCGACCAGCGTCGGCTACGGGGCTCATCTGGGGGGGATCGCTCCTCTGCTGGGGATGCTCAACAGTTGTGCTGCGAATGTCGCTGTCGTCAATATCGACGCTGGCTTTAAGGGTGGGTATCTCGCCAGTCTCATCGCCCGGAAGCCAGGGGATGCCACAAAGACCGCCGGATGAGTACAATCTGACTGCGGGCTGACGCGTGCCGGCAGCAGGATCCTTGGATCCTCTCGACGGTCACGCAGACGGAAACTGCTCGGCCGATGCCTGAAGGATGCGACAGGATTCTATTTGCAAAAGGGACTTGATGGCTGATTTCACCGCTCTGCAGCTTGTCAATTCGTTGCCAGCCGCACCTGCGCGAAGCGATGACGCCCACAAAGGAGATTGTGGGCGAGCCTTGCTGATCGCGGGCAGTCGAGGGATGAGTGGTGCGGCCTGCCTGTCCTCAACGGCAGCACTCCGTGGAGGAGCCGGGCTGGTGACCGTCGCGGTTCCCGAATCGATCCTCTCGATTGTCGCGGGATATGAACCCTCTTACATGACGATCGGACTGCCGGAAGATGCGGAAGGGAGGCTTTCCAACGCCGCTCCGCAAAAATTAGCCGAGGTGCTGTCGCGGCAGAACGCGGTCGCCGTCGGGCCAGGGCTCAGTCAATCCGCCGGGCTGCTCGATGTAGTCACGCACCTGTATACGACTCTGACGCAACCGGCGGTCTTCGATGCGGACTCGTTAAACATCCTGGCGAAGCGGCCGTACGTCCTTCCGCGGACCAGTGAGGCTGCTGCGAGAATTCTGACGCCGCACCCGGGAGAGTTCTCTCGTCTGACCGGTTGGGATATCGAGACAATTCAGCAGAATCGGCAACAACATGCCGCGGAATTCGCAAAGCGGAATGGTCTGATCGTCGTACTGAAGGGACAGAACACGGTCATCACCGATGGGACTCGTGTCGCAATCAACGCCACCGGGAACAGTGCGATGGCGACCGGGGGGACGGGAGACGTCCTGACGGGAGTGCTGGTTGCCTTGCTGGCGCAAGGGATGGCACCCTTTGAGGCCGCTCAATTTGGAGTTCATCTGCATGGCCTGGCAGGGGACATCGCTGCGGAGGAAAACTCGAAGATCGGTCTGATCGCCTCGGACTTACTTCGTTACATTCCGCGCGCGTGGCGGGATCTGGGGAGATAGTCGATCCCTCTGTCGGTACGCGAGACAAGCTTAGCGGATAGACAGGAGCAGCCGAGCCATTCTCCGACGCGATTTGCACGGTTCTATCCCATTCGCGACCGGAAAAACCAGTCGATGCCGCGCCTGCCGTTGCACTTCCGTCCTCCATTTCGCATCGCCCGTTGGGAACCCACGGCCCCGTAACGCTGCCTCTCTTTCCATGGTTCGATCGCGTCCCTGATCGCGGAATCAGGATCGAATCCAATTTTGCAGAGGCCGGCCGAATGCAATCAGCAAACGTTTATCTATAATTGCGGATAGACTCGTTGAGTCGGCCGACGCCTGTTCGCGTTCCTGATGCACGACGTGAGATTTCGATGATACGACCACTGTTTTCGAATTTTCCGACAAGCCCCCTCGACACGTCATTCAACACCAGGGGGCGTCCCATGGAAACGGAATCGCTCTCACGGTCGGCAATGCTGGCGGGAGTCATCTGTTCGTTCGGGCTGTTCCTCGTTTCAACTGCGCAAGCGGATGATGGAGGCCAGTTCTTTGAATCAGAAGTTCGTCCGGTGCTGGTGGAACATTGTCAGCGGTGCCACGGGGCGAAAAAGCAGGAAGCCGGGCTCCGGCTGGATTCCCGCGACGCCCTGCTCAAGGGTGGCGACAACGGTGCTGCGATCGTGCCCGGTGATGCCAACGCCAGCCTGCTGATTCTGGCGGTCAAGCACCTGGGCGATACGCAAATGCCTCCCAACGGCAAGCTGACGGACAAGCAGATCGCGGCGCTTGAGCATTGGGTGCAGGCAGGAGCACCGTGGCCGGCAGCACTGGAAACCGTCGGCGAATCGCTGGCGGACGTGCATCGTCGCCACTGGGCATTCCAACCTGTTACGAACCCCGCCGTCCCGGATGTGAAAGAGAGCACCTGGGAACGGACACCGATTGACCGCTTCGTCCTGGCGCGTCTGGAAGCGAATGGTTTGTCACCGTCACCCGCCGCTGATCGTCGCACACTGATTCGTCGACTGTCGATGGATTTGACCGGCTTGCCTCCCACTCCCGAGCGAGTTGATGCATTTGTGAATGATCCAGCAGAAGATGCCTACGAGAAACTCGTAGAAGAACTTCTCGACTCACCTCATTATGGGGAGCAGTGGGCAAGGCACTGGCTCGACGTGGCTCGTTACTCGGACACGAAAGGCTATGTGTACGCACGGGAAGAGCGATTCTGGGTCCACGCCCCCGCTTATCGCGACTGGGTGGTTCAGGCCTTCAATCGTGACCTCCGTTACGATCAGTTTCTCTTGCTTCAGATCGCCGCGGATCAGGTGGCACCCAATAACTTGAGTGCTCAGGCGGCGATGGGCTTCCTGACGCTGGGCCGACGTTTTCTGGGCGTCACGCACGAAATCATCGACGACCGAATCGACGTCGTGACCCGTGGAACAATGGGATTGACGGTCGCATGTGCCCGTTGCCACGATCACAAATATGATCCGATTCCAACGGCCGATTATTACTCACTCTACGGCGTCTTCCTGAACTCGACGGAACGTTTGCAGGCGATTGCCGAACCGCCAGTCCGCGATGAGGCGTACGAAGCGTTTGATGAAGAGCTTCAGAAACGCCGCCAGCAACTGCACGACACGCTGCAGCAGAAGCGGACCGAGGCATCTGATCGGGTCCGCGAGCGGGTGACGGATTATCTCGTCGCGCAAACGGAACTGTCGAAATATCCTGAAGAGGGTTTCGATCAGGTACTAGCGGTTACGGATGTGATTCCGACATTTGTCCGGCGCTGGGAAGCCTGGCTCGCTCTGGAAACGCGGATTCAAGACCCCATCTTCGGACCATGGCGACGATTTGCCGCGTTAAAGGCTGACGAATTTGCTGAACAATCGCCGCTGATCGTAAAGGCTCTCAACGACGAACCCGCCCTGGTAAACAGTAAAGTTCTGTCTGCGCTCTCACGTCCTCCCGCGACCATGCGTGAAGTCGCAGAACGGTATGGAACTTTGCTTCAGGCCGTGAATCGGGATTGGAAACTCCATCTGGAAAAGGGGAAGGCGGCGGGATCGGCTGAGCCTGCCGCGTTCGATCTTTCTGAGGATGAATCGCTGCGACAAGTCCTTTTTGCGCCCGGTTCCCCCTGTCTTGTTCCGAATGAACCCATTGTTTCGACGGAAGGCTATTTCGACAGTGGCTCTGTGACCGAACTGTGGAGATTGCAGGGGGAGGTGGATCGCTGGCTGATTCAGTCACCTCTCGCTCCCGCTCATGCCGTCACCCTCGTCGATCGGGAATTAATCCGCCCTGCACGGATCTTCCGAAGGGGAAATCCTGCTAATCGCGGGGCCGAAGTGCAGCGCCATTTCGTCTCCGTCGTCGCGGGATCGGAACCAGCTCCGTTTCAACAGGGAAGCGGACGCAGGGAACTCGCTCAGGCGATTATCGATCCACAGAATCCACTCACCGCACGAGTCTGGGTGAATCGTGTCTGGCAGGGGCATTTTGGATCGGGTCTCGTAAAGACCTCCAGTGATTTCGGGATACGAGCTGAGCCACCCAGCCATCCGGAACTGCTGGACTGGTTGGCCCGGCAACTGATCGCCAACGAATGGAGCACCAAGCACCTGCACCGCCTGATCGTCCTGTCCAGCACCTATCGGCAGCAGTCTCTCGGGACGGACGATCAAGCACCGCAAGCTGCTGGGGGAACTAATACTGCGGGACTGGCGCGTGCCATGCAGGTTGACCCTGAAAATCGACTTCTCTGGAGAATGAATACGCGTCGTCTGTCGTTTGAAGAGTTCCGCGACAGCTTGTTGATGGCTGCGGGACGGCTCGACTTACAAATGGGGGGGCGTGCGAGCGACCTGTTCGCAACGGAAGGGACCGCTCACCGCAGGCGTACCCTGTACGGCTTAATTGATCGCCAGTTCCTGGCAGCGACGCTGCGTGTCTTCGATTTCGCGAACCCTGATCTCCACATTCCGCTGCGAAGCGAAACGACCGTTCCCCAGCAGGCCCTGTTTGCTCTGAACCATCCTTTTGTGGCCCAACAGGCCAGAAGTCTGGTGGAACGAGTCAATCACGACGGAGTGACTGATCCCGCAGAGAAAATTCGCCGGCTGTATCGGACTGTATTTCAGCGGCAGCCTACCCCCGGACAGTTGGAAAGGGCTCTGGCCTTTCTTGCGGTCGACGGAGAAGAGATCGCTGCTGCCGTCAGTCCGGAGTCACTGGCCTGGCAGTACGGCTATGGCCGCTATGACGAAGCGGCGAAAATTTTGACGAACTTTCAGCCTCTGCCTTATTTCAATGGGGCGGCCTGGCAGGGGGGGACTCAATGGCCCGACGCGGCCCTGGGTTGGGTGCAGGTAACGGCCTCAGGTGGGCATCCCGGGAATAATCTGGACCACTGCGCGGTGCGACGCTGGACCGCACCTCATGACGGAACATTCTCTGTGGAATCAACCGCTGCTCATGAGGTCGCCGCAGGAAATGGAATTCGTTGTTCCATCATTTCCAGCCGACAGGGATCGCTCGCGTCGATTCCCCTCCACAATGCCCGGCAGAAAATGGACATTGAATCGATCGAGCTGAAAAAGGGGGACTCGCTCGATTTCGTCGTGGATATCAATGGAGAATTGAACAGCGACCAATACCTCTGGTCCCCCGTTGTCCGGCATCGATCTGCGGGGAGCGAAGCCGCAAACATGCCGGAAGCCGTCTGGGATGCCCAGCGGGATTTTACTGGGCCGTTGCCATCGCTGCTGAGCAACCTTGAACAGTTAGCCCAGGTGCTCTTGATTGCCAACGAACTGATGTTTGTCGACTGAGACTCGGTTGATTGCCCTGTGCTGCTTCGCGAAGATAGCCGCCAGAGGCAAGTTTAAGAGCGACGCTTAGTCAGAGGTGTCCCGCGAACTGGGACGCTCAAGGAACCGCAATGAAAACTCAAAATGTATTGATCGATGGAGAATGGCGGGCTTCGACCGGCACGAAAACATTCCAGGCGATTAATCCAAAGACAACCCAGGCCCTTTCCGAGTCTTATCCAGTAAGTCCCTGGGCCGAAGTGGAAACGGCGATCAATGCCGCAGCTAAAGCGGCCGAAGCGGTGCGGGGCTGGAACGGTTCTCGCTTTGCCGATTTTCTGGACGCTTACGCTGACCAGATCGAAGCGCGAACTTCGGAACTCGTGACGCTGGCGAATCTGGAAACCGGCCTTGCGGTCCAGCCACGACTTCAGGATGTCGAACTTCCCCGTACGACGAATCAACTTCGTCAGGCGGCCAAAGCCGCCCGCGACGGCTCATGGGTTGAAGCCACCATCGACAGCGGGAGTAACATCCGTTCCCTGCTGGGGCCGATCGGGCCGGTTGTGGTGTTTGGACCGAACAACTTCCCTTTCGCGTTCAATGGGATCTCGGGCGGGGATTTCGCGGCAGCGGTCGCAGCAGGAAACCCGGTGATTGCCAAGGGGCATTCGTCTCATCCCGGCACTACCCGCATTTTTGCGGAAGCGGCCCACGAAGCCGCGAAAGCCACCGGAATGCCCGCAGGGTTTGTCCAGTTGATCTATCGCATCGATCATAGTGATGGCGTGAAGCTCGCGTCACATCCTTCTGTCGGCGCGATCGGGTATACAGGTGCCCGCTCGGCAGGAATGGTCCTGAAAGAGGCCGCTGATAAAGTCGGTAAGCCGATCTACCTCGAGCTTTCCAGCATCAATCCCGTCTATTTTCTGCCCGGGGCACTGAAAGAGAAGGGGGCAGCCCTCTCGGAACAGTTCGCGACGAGTTGTCTGATGGCCGTCGGGCAGTTCTGTACCAACCCCGGACTGGTCATTGCTCTGGCAGGACCCGAGACCGAAGCGTTTATCAAGGAGACGGCGGAACGTTTCTCGGCCGCCCCCGTGGGGACGCTGTTGAGCGAAGGGGTTCAGAAGAACCTTCATTCCGGTATTCAGACGCTGGTCAAGAATGGAGCCCAACTGCTGGCGGGTGGTGAGAAGGGGGGCGGAACAGGATTCTGTTGCCAGAACACCCTGCTGCGAGTCACCGGAAAACAGTTCATTCACAACCCTGAGTCGCTTCAGACGGAAGCCTTCGGGAACGAATCGTTGATCGTCGTCGCAGCTAACGAAGAAGAACTCCTGGCCGTCACCCGCTGTCTTGAGGGAAATCTCACCGGCAGTCTCTATACCGCGACGGATGGATCGGACGACCCCCTCTATGACCGGGTTGCGTCGATTCTCCGCCAGAAAGTCGGTCGACTTCTCAATGACAAGATGCCGACCGGCGTCGCCGTGGTCCCTTCCATGAATCATGGTGGGCCGTTCCCGGCGACCGGCCATCCTGGATTCACCGCCGTCGGCATCCCGTCGTCGATCCGACGATTTGCGATGCTGCAATGCTATGACGGTGTGCGACCACACCGTCTGCCTGCCCCTCTGCGAAATGCCAATCCAACGGGAACGATGTGGCGGCGGATTGACGGGCAGTGGAGCCAGGGAAATGTTCCCGAGGCGTCCAACTGAAGCCAGTACAGGACCCACCGGGACATCGGTCCCGGTGGGACGCATCTCTTCAATGGTCAGACGCGGGTGCGAGTCCATCGCCCCGCGACATACCGCCACGTGATCAGCACGCAACGTAACAGGTTGTCGGCCCCCATTCCGATCCAGGCGCCCAGCAGTCCCATCTGCCAGTAGACTCCGCACAGGTAGCCAATCGAAACTCGAACAAAGACGTTCCCCAGCAACGCGCAGTAGAGCGGAAATTTCGTGTCCCCCGCACCACGCAGTGCATTCATGTAAACAATGAGCAGCGCGTTCGGGACCTGATAGAGGGCCATCATGCGGAATGCGGGGACCCCTGCGACCGACACCGCCACATCCGCGTGCATCATCGCGAAGATCTGTTGTGCGAAGACGAAGAAAATGACGGACATCAGTGCCGCATAGCCGATGCACTGGCGCACGGCTTCGTGCCCTGCCTGTTTGGCTCGTTCCAATTGACCGGCCCCCAGCGATTGTCCGACCAGCGTCGCTGCGGCGATTCCAAAGGCTTCGACTGGTAAATAGGACATGGACTCGATCCGGATACCGACCACATGCGCGGCGAATGTTGCTCCGTCAAAGCCCAACGGAGACAGCCGGGCAATCACCATGAGAAAGGCAAAATGACCGATGAATGTGCAGAGTCCTCCCAATGCTGCGGGGCCGCCGATTCGAAGGATCCGCCAGATCGTTTCACGATGAAATTCCAGGTCCGAGCGGATCAGTCGCAACGTTGCGGGCCTGCTGAACAGGATGCAGGTGATTGCCGCTGCACCGCAGATGTGCGAAATCACCGTGCCGATGACAATTCCTTTGACGCCCAGCGCGGGGACCAGCACCTGCGCTGTTTCCCCTACGACGAAGCCGAAAGTGCACGTCGAGGAAACGATAATGTTGACGACGTTCGTCAGAACAAGGACTTTGAGTGGCGTGACCATGTCGCCCGCTCCGCGCAGTCCTGCCGCGGCGATCAGCGTCCATCCAGCGAAGAACTGGCCGCAGGCGTCGTAGCGAAGATATTCGACTGCAATCCGAAGCTGCTCACCTTCCATTTTCAGAAGCTGAGGAAAGCCAGTGGCCATCAACTGAAGAATCAGGAAGATGATCAGGCCGATCAGTGGCGTCATCGCCAGGGAACGACCCAGGATGCGACGAGCTTTCTCGTGTTCGCCGGCACCCCATTCACGGGCAACAATCGCGGAGGTACCGATGCCGACTAGGCTGAACATCATCGATGCCAGCCACGAGACGTAGGCCGACAATCCAATCGCCGCCGTTTCTGTTTTTCCCAGCCGGCCCGAGAGAAAGACATCGAAGAAGCCGACGCAGAATGTCAGAACCTGTTCGCAGAGAACCGGGATCGCCAAAGAAAACAATTGACGACGGAGATTGTTCGTCGCCAGTGAACCCGCAGAAGCGGGTGAATCATCCATGATCTCTAACTCGAGTTCGTGTTGTCCATCTCGAAAGCCAAAAGCCTGAGTATGTTAGGTCGGGCCGTTCCGGCTGTCAAAACCCGTTGTTGAGGCCCCGCCTGTTTCTTCGCCGGCTGAGACCAAATGGGGTCACGACCGCTTCCGGTGGTGAGCCTGTCGAGTGGCGTCTCTCCTGAACTTTGTGGTACTCCCGAGGGCACCGGTGGCAGTGGAAGCTTCTCAACAGGAGTAGTGGCACGGGTTGCTCTGATGTATTTGACGGAGAAGCTGGTCTAGGGTGGTACCGCGGGCACTGCTTCGGAGAGGACTCTCGAAGCAGTGGCA